>JACPTA010000015.1 GCA_016193005.1 Nitrososphaerota archaeon
CTGCTTGAGGAACTTGTAGCAATGGTCGAAATCAGAGGATAGTATCATGTCTGAGATGCTGTCGAAGAGAACGACTATCTCTTTACCTGCGGTCGTGGCCACGGTTCGGTCGAGGGTGTCGAGCAGTATGGCGACATCATACTTGGGAATTTGAACTTCATTCACGCGCTCGGTGGGCTTCATGTACGTAGCATCGGATGACATTGTGTACAGCCTTGCCTCAGCTAACTGAACAACGGCGTTATACAGTCGAGATGCCATGGGCGTGAAGACGAAGACTGTTCGCTTCGCTTCAATGCACTCGTTGCAGATGTCCCTTAACGTCTCTTCGAATTTACTGGAGGGGTCGACCTCCAAGAGAGCCTTCTTCCCTGAGATTGTCGTCACTCTCTCTCCGCTGCGGACAGGAGACGACGTAGCGGATGCCTTTGGTGCCATCTCGACGAACCCAGCCAACAATGCCGCGCTTCTAAACGCTCTTGTCGCCACTGAGAAGATGACGGCAAGAAGAACATACATGATCGGCGAGGCGTCGAGCCCGAAGATCCATCCCCATAGTTGAAACGCGATGTAGACCGAAGCCACCAGCATCCAACCCACTGGCAGGGCAGTCAAGCCCGTCCTGAGTTTCGGGTTGGGGATCTTGCGTATTCCCAGGAAGAGTAGGATGATTGGGTATGCGAGGAAGAAGGCAAAGATAGCCGCCATGAGAGATAGTGATTCTACCTGCACCTTCAGAGAGAAGACCAAGTTCCCAGAGATGTCCTCCACCATGGCAACCGAGAACGGACGAAAGATCGCGTAGTACGCGCCTGCGAAGATTGTCAGCCCCACGAACAGAAAGAACAGAATCGAATGCTTCCTGCTCCTGGAAACGTCTGACAGGAGGGTCCTGTAGCTTGATCCAACTGGCCTGAGGTACATTCCAACAGAGGCGCTCAGCAGGAAAATTCCTTCCAGGAGGGCGATCGTAATGCTGAGCTGTGGATATATCATCATGAACGCCAAACCCCCGAACGTCAGCCTCATGTAATCAAGAACGATGAGAAAGTTGGTGAGTACGTAGACGGCTATCAGGAAATCCCTGATGTTCTGGTAGGCTGTGATCTTCTGTCTGTAGACCTGATATCCCGAGAGTACGGTGATGAACAAGGCGATCGAATATCCGACCGGTGTAATCAGTGTCAGGTAGCCGTCTGTCAAGTTCTCACCCTCTGTCCCATCGTATTTTGAAGCAAGTCAATGCTCTCGGTGTTTTTCTCTGATCGGGGCCACAGACTAAGCTATTAGAAATCCTCCGCGCACAACTCTCATCGGGACCAGGAGCCTCGAGCCCGTCCGCCCCTTTCCGTAGGAATCCACCAGAGGGAATCTTCCTTCCTTTATCCTGAAGACGGCAACATCTGCGCACGCCCCTCGCTTCAGGGTCCCTAACTCTCCCAGCCTCCCAATGACAGCTGCTGGCGTAGTGGTGGTAGCCCTCACAACTTCGAGTAGCTTCATGCCGAGATGGAGAAACTTTGACATCGTTGTGGGAAGGTCGTAGACTGGGCCGTTAACGTTGCCGACCCAGAGGTCGCTGCTGATTGTGTTTGGCTCTATTCCGTCCCGGAACCCAAGCTCGGCGACCTTCCACGAGAAACTCCCCTTGCCATGGCCGACGTCGAGAATTACGCCCCTCCTCGAAGCCTTGTAGAATTCCGGCCTAATCTTTCCGTCTTCCGTGAGCCCATCGTAGTATCCGGCGTTGGGGTTGAGGTAGTTGTGGTAGAGGTGCGTGACTATGTCCCCTCTCTTCACGTGTTTGAATGCCTGAGGCATGAAGTGATTCTCTATCATCAGCCTGCATCGGGCCTTGTCGGCAGCTTCCCTCGCAAGCCCCATCCCCCTCATACCGTGGTGGGCCCATTTGACGCCTACTATGGTGGACCTGTTCCTCCCGATGGTACTGACCGTATTTTCAATGTTGATGAACATCTTGGCGAATACCTCCTCGACTGCTGTCAGAAGCCTAGGCCACTCCTGGTCCGTCCATCTTGGCCGAATGTCTGCGAACTCCAGCATACCCAAGGATTCTATGTTAAGGAAGGCGAGTATCCGCGCATCGCTCTTCTCGATTACAAACTTCTTGAATGGCGAGAAGGTCAGCTCTCCAGTCGAGCCCGCATCGACGACTGTCGTGGACCCCCTCAGCAGGCAACTGCGGACAGGGTCGACAGAAAGCCTGACTAAGCCATGCGCGGTGTGGGTGTGAAGGTCGATCAGTCCGGGAGTCACGACCATTCCGGTCGCATCGACGGTTTTCTTGGCCTTGCTTTCAGGAATGCTTCTCTCAACGGCAGCCACTCTTCCCCTAGATATCGCGACGTCCCTTCTTCCATACAGGCCCTGCGCGGGGTCAACAAGGAAGCCACCCTTAATCAGCAGAGCGTACAACGAATAGTTCGAACGGTCCGATTCACACTCGAATTAAGGATTTGGCAGAATCCAGTCTTCTCGGGCCTTTGGCCCGCAGAACCTGTCGTCTTTGCGCTGCTCATTCCCATGTTCGCTGGCGGGCTCGGCGGAGCACTCAAGGTCAAGTTCACCCATTACATGCTGGCAACAGGGTCGCAGGAGCTCGAGGCAGGATTCTGGTAGAAGCTCATCGCTAGCCTCAGGATACACGGCCAAAGGGTTCTATTGGTACTCTCATGGCTTGGTCTGACTCCCTCGTTCACTTAGCAAAAGTAAAATCTGACCCAACTCCTGTGGCCGAGTAGACATGGAAGAGGCTGAGTACCTCTTGATCGGTGGAGGACTGGCCGGAGGACACGCAGCTTCGGCTATCAGGGAACGTGACAGAGACGGTAGGATTGCTCTCGTCACCAATGAGAATCACATCCCGTACGACCGCGTTCCGCTCTCCAAGGCGTACCTGACAGGCAGGGCTAGGCTCGAGAACCTTTTCTTCAGAAAGAGTGAGTTCTACGAGCAGAACAAGATCCAGCTCCTCACCAACCGCACCGCCGCAGCGGTGGACCGCAAGAATCGTCTGGTCGCCATCGACGATGGAACCGAGATCCGCTACGGTAGGCTACTGATCGCCACTGGGGGGAGAGTCCGCAAGATTGCCCTGCCAGGCTCAGAATTGAACCGAGTCTACTACCTGAGAACCATAGAGGACTGTGAGGCAATCAAAGCCGAGATGTCAGGTTCTAGAAGGGCAGTTGTAATCGGTGGGGGCTTCATCGGCTGCGAGCTCGCAGCCGCCTTCTCCTCTAACGGCTTGGACACAACGATTGTCGAGGTAGCCCCGACCTTGCTCAGCGTCGCCCTAGACTCCGAGACGGCAGGCTGGATTGGAGATTACTTCACAAAGAAGGGAGTGAAGGTGCTGACAAACACGTCGGCCGTTCAAATCACCGGAGGGGCTGGGGAAGTGACAGGGGTCGAGACGACTAGTGGCAGTATCCAGGCAGACTTTGTGGCCGTCGGTGTGGGAATAGTACCAAACACGGAGCTCGCGGAGAGCGCAGGTCTCAAGACGGACAGAGGCGTCATCGTCGACGAGTTCCTCGAGACGGAGGAGGAGGGAATATTCGCGGCGGGAGATGTCGCGCGGTTCTACAGTCCTCTCTTCAGGCATCATATCAGACTGGAGCACTATGATGTGGCCGTGAAGCACGGAAAGACAGCCGGAGCGAACATGGCGGGGGAGAGAAGGTCATTCTCGGACTTGCCTTATTTCTTCTCATTCATGTTTGAAATGAGCATCGATGTCTACGGGGACGTGGCTGCGAGAGAGAAGACCATTCGGCGCGGTTCGATGAACACGGGGAAAGGATTTTTCCAGTTCTATCTCGCTGGCGACAGAGTAGTTGCCTTCCTCTCGATGAACCGAGGGAGAGAGGAGATAAGCCTGGCAAAGAAGCTGATACTTGACGGAAAGCGGATAGAGGGACAAATGCTCTCAGATGAATCGAGAGATCTCGAGACATTCCTACGAGATTCGCGCGCCCCGAGCTGATATCCTCCAAATCTCGTCGGTCCCAGGCTCGTCTATCCTCGTTTCTGACCCGTCAGTCCTAACTGAGATTCTTGTCCTGCCCGAGAACCTGCCGATAACGGCGGAGGCGACTCCAATCTCAGCGAGTCTCTTGCTGACCTTGCCTTCGCCGATAGGTTTCACGGCCAAGAGCAATGTGCCCGAACTGATGAGCCTGAGCGGATTGATATGGAGTCTAGAACAGAGTTCCTTCGTCTCAGGCGCTACTGGAATCTGCGACTCGAGAATGCGGAACCCCCGCTTCGAGGCGTAGGCCATCTCATAGACCGCTCCGAGTACCCCTCCCTCGGTGCAATCATGCATCGCATGAACCGCCCCTGTGCTGAAGGCAGCCTCTGCTTCGCCGACTACGCTGAGCTGAGAGTAGAATTTCTTCGTGGCACGAGCTAGGGCTCTCTCACTGTTCGACGATGAATCCACGAACCTGTTTCCTAGGATGGCCGTCCCTTCAACACCGGCGCTCTTTGTCATCATCACCAGGTCGCCTTCCCTCGCATCAGCCGCAGTGACGTAGGAGCCCGAGAATGCGAACGCAGTTGTCATCACGATGGGTCTCTTCAGTCCAGGAGTGAGTTCCGTATGCCCTCCGACGATCGTAACTCCGAGTTCCTTCGCGCTCGAGTGAATCTCCGCCGACACCGCTTTCACTATTCTTTCGTTGGAGTTCTCTGGAAGAAGGATCACTGATTGGATGAACTCTGGCCGGTTACCGCTCGTAGCAACGTCGTTTGCACTCACATTCACCGCGTACCATCCGATTCGCTTCTCCACTCCCGTCACTGGGTCAGACGAGACGATCATGTAACCTCGATCGAGTTTGACCACGCCGAAATCAATGCCAATCGCTGGAACCACCATCAGCTTCTTGGATGGAGCCCCCGTCATCGCTAGGAGGTACTTCCTAAGAATCTTGGGCGGGAGCTTTCCAAGCATAAGGTCCAACCTGTGTTCCTCTCCTAGATCTCCCCGAAAGAGATCGTCAGTCCTTCGAGGGGCTCGCTCCTGAGCTTGGCCAAGGTTTTCGATGCGAAGGGTCCTCGATTCATAAGTTGATTTGCAGGAACCTATAGTCAGGGCCCATCCTGACTGGCGTTCTTCTTCGACTCCTCTTCCAGGAGAGAACGATGCAGGAAGATGGGAGCGTCATAGAACAGTGCCAACGCTATTGCGTCGGACGCACGGTATCCGTCCAGCACGGTCTCAGAGTTCTTCCCCACGAACTTCATGTCCGATCTCAGCACATCGCCAGAGGGATAAACCTCAACCCTTGCCAGATGAAGCCCGTTCTTCTCCGCCAGTTCTTCGACGATATTGAAGACTGACGGGATTGAGCTCCTGTCCCCCCTGGCAAACCTTGAGATATGCATCGCAACCTCTCCAGAGAATGCCCTCATCGCGAAGATCGAGCTCCCGTTCGACTTCAGCTTGAGCATCCCCTCAGTGCCGTGCTCGTCGGCGAAGCCGATCTCTGTGACGGCCACGGGAACATACTCGTCGAAAGTTGACTCTTCCAACTGAGCAAGAATCGCCATCTTCTTCTGTATAAATATTTGTATCAACGCTGCGACGCAATCCTTGAAGAACTGATTTGGACTCACGAACCTGAGTTCGAACATATGACTTGCATTTGCTGTGCGACGTCAGGTCCTTGCAGATGCCGGACGCCAGAGCTCGCTCCGTAAGAGGCCGGGCCCTTCAGCCAGTGCAGGAGCTGATTGAATCTGGTTCACTTCTCGAGAATCCTATTGTCCGAGGACCTCAACAACTTTCCCAGAATCTGTTCTACCGAATCGACTGATTCTCGCATCATCTTCGAGTCAGAGTTCTTTACGCCCACCGTAATTGCATTGACGTGCTGCTGGAGGGGAATAAAGCCCTGCATCACCCTTTGACTCGTC
>JACPTA010000016.1 GCA_016193005.1 Nitrososphaerota archaeon
TAGACGCACTACCCACTGGCTTGGAGGATTTCTGGGAAGCTACGATGGAGGAGGGCGGCTGTGAACCCTGTGGAGGGAACACAAGGCCAATCCCGTGCGGCATGAAGCCTAATTTGTTGACGCTGATGAGCTGATAAGTAATCGCGTCGACGATGGAAAGAGTTGCGTCTCCACTGTTGACCGAATACAGCCGAGTGCCGTCCGGGGAGATCACCAGTTCGTTTGGTATCTTCCCAACCGCGATGTCGGCAACAACGGCCATTGAATTCAGGTCGACAACTGAGATGGTTCCGTCATCCTCGTTCGCGACATAGGCCAGCGGCTTCACGGGGTTAGTGACCATGGAGTGTGGGTTCTTCCCCAGATGAATCGTCGCGATGCTCGAGAGGGTCCTGATGTCGACGACGCTCACCTCGTCTGAAGCAGAGTCTGTTACGAGAAGATATCTCCCATCGACCGAGACAGCGGGGATAGATGGAGAGCTTCCCACCGAGATCGTCTGAGCGACCTGACCTTTCGGCACGTCTATCACCGAGACCGTGTTCTGGGCTTTATTCGTAACGAAGGCGAGAGCACCATCTGGAGTAAAGCCGACTGCGTGCGGGTCTTGTCCGACTTGGATTGTCCGGACGAGACTGCTACTCTTTACATCTACAACGGAGACGCTGTTGTCCTTCTGGTTCACGACGAATATTGCTGACCCATCGGGGGATGACCCAAGATGGTGCGCTCCGTCTCCAACGGGTACCTGAGCGACGACCTGAAGCGAGAATTTGTCGAGCACAAGCAGATTGCTTGAATTGAAGACAGTTGCGTAGATGAACCTACCCTCCCTTGGTGCTGCGATGTGGGCGAGCTGTCCGTTGACGTTCAGGAAGATGAGAGGGGAACCGGTCTTCGCGTCGGCAATGACGACTCCGCCCGAGCCGGGGTCAGTCACGTAGGGATAGTAGGGGACCTGAGCGGTGGGTTCTGCAACTGCCGCCGAGAGGTCATGGATTATTGTCGCTCCAGCAAGCGTTCCTATCACAGAGCCAACCAATACCCAGATCACAATGGCGATGGCGGAGCGCCCGCTCTTTTCTTGCAACAAACTCCCCCTCAGCTCGTCTACGAGACGGGCAGGAGCTTGTAGCCGAGGCGACCCTTTGGGTCGAAGGGGATAATCACACTCGGCGGGAAGGATAGATCTATCGAGTTCACCTGCTTGAAGGTGGTGAGGTCTATCACTACGACCTTGCTGTCCTTCCCACTGGGAACGAAAACGAACTTGCTGTCCGGGCTGTAGGTGAGCGTACCTGGCCCATTGACCGGGATGGTTGCCGCTATCTCCAGAGTGTTCGTATCTATGATCGCGACCTTTGTCCTGAGCGTTACAGTCGTGTACTTGCCATCGGGGGAGAACTCGTTTATCCCAGGCGATTCGTCGAACGGAATTATCTTTACAATCTTCCTCGATGCGGGGTCGATGATGATTTCTGCGTTCGGCCCTTGTATGTCCACAGCTGACCAGTTGTGCGACGGGCTCTGCTCCAGGAAGAGCCACTTCCCTCCGGGAGACAACGTGATCATGCTGCCTCCCAGCTGTTCGTTTGAAGCCTCTCCGGAGATGCTGTCCGCAATCTGGAATGTGTTGAGGTCCACGACGGTCACGAGCTTGTCGAGCTGGTTCGGGATGTGGAGGTACTTGCCGTCAGGGCTAATTGCGATGTCGCAGGCAAAACGTTCCACCTCCAGACTTCCGACGACCTGCTGCGTAGAGGTGTCTATCTTGTATACAACTGAAGGAGCTATGTCTTCGACCTTCGCCTTCAGAGTGGAAAGGTCTGCATCTGAAGCGTTTGGAGCCACGAGCAGGTTTAGAGCGTAGGCGTACTTTCCTGCGGGGTCGAGGTCGAGGATTATTACCGCCCACCTGCCAGGAAGCTGGATGGTGCCCGCGAGAGAAGCCCTGATCGGGTCGATGACGTAGACCTTGCCGGTCTTGTGCTCTCCAGCCCAAACCCTATTAGAACTGTCAAACCTACTGTTCGCGAACCCTAGGTTCTTCCCGTCAAGCTGAGGTATGCCCGAGGCTGACACTGGCTTCTGGGAGGTAAGGTCGAACGTGGCGTACGAACCGCCGCTCCCGAAGACATACCCCAGCACGCCCGAATTGGTCAGCTGTGAGAGGGAACTGACCTCGCTCTGTAAAGTTGTAATCTGGTCGCGCAGTCCAGAATTCTGGCCTCCGGCTACAGTGGCTCCTACTGCGGCCGAAGCGATGTACCTCAGAAATTTCCGTCGTGCCGCGCTCTCAGTCATGTCGATAACCCTCCACTAGCAGCGGTCCACCCTTCGTTGGGGAGCGGGCCTCCATGCACAATTCTGTCACGGGTTGCGTCAAATTACGCATGATTCTATAACATATGTAATATAAGAATTCCTGTTGAAAATATTCCTATTGGAATTCTATTCAAATAGGAATTGAAAGACTCCGGAAGAGGAGCATCATGTCAGAACCACTCGGCGTTTATGTTCTCCAAACGTAGAGTCAGTGCATAACGACTGAAAAAATGCTCATGTTTTCTCAGCTCTAGCCCGTTCTGGATATCTTTCCGAGGAAATCTGTCAGTAGACTTTTCGTGGAATGCAATTCTGATAGGGGCTTTCTCAGAACCGATTCGGCTGGTCTAGGCTCCTCACAGAAGGGTTGGTGGTGCGTCCATCTCAGGCCCGAACAATGACGAGGTAATCTTACACTAAGCCTGCTCTGCACCATCTCAGGCCCGAACCATGACGAGGTAATCTTACACTAAGCCTGATCTGCAATAGTAAAACCTAACCCCTAAATCTCTCTCCAGGATTCTCTCCAGCATGGAACTCCCCGAACTGCTGAAGCAGGAAACGACGAAGACTTACTCTGACTGGGAGGCTGCGAAGAGTCTCTCCGATGATGAAAGGAGGAGAAAGTTCGGCAGCACCACGAGGGTAAGTGTGAAACTTGCAGACGGTCTAAGGAAGGAACTCCGTTCTGGAAACATTACCTGGCTCTCCGATGCGAATGCGAAGGTAGGAGGCAAGGGAGAGTATCCTGGAGCGCTGCAGCACTTCTTAGCTGGACTTCCCCTGTGTCAGATGGCACACTATGCAGAGAGGTCATCGGTCTGGGGGATAAAGCTCGAAAGTCTTGAAATGAGCGTAGAGGGGCACTTCGTAGCCATGTCTGGATACGGATTTGATGAGATAAGGTTCGAGACCAAAATTGTGAGCCGGGAGAGTCCTGAGAAAATCATGGAGCTCGCGCTCGCTGCTGAGCGCGATTGCTACGTGACAAATACACTAAAGCGAGCCTGCAGGGTCTTTGGCCGTGTATCCCTGAATGGTGTCTTGCTCATGGAAACGGGGAAATGATTTGTTTGTCGCATCGAATGATTGACTAAGGCAAGAATAACTGGGTAGTACTCATTTCGGCTGGCTTCCGATTATTATATCTTCACTTGTAAGTTACCCAAGCCAATGCCGCGAAGCTTATCGTCTGAATGAAAGTCAGAACCATGAACTCGAATTCTACGGCCGTTGTATACGGAATTGTCATGTGGAAGTAGATGGCAACTACGTTCTGGATTAGGAAAGCCAGTGAGAAGACCACAAGCATCACTGAGATTGATGACCTTGTCTTGACGAAGTTCATTACCGCGGGGTACAGTATCCCCAAAAGGAGAATTAGGTTAGCTACGTCAGCAAGATAAGTAGACGCCATCAAAGGATTCATTTTGTTACGTTTCATCCCTTTTCTTGTTTATCTGGCTTTTTCCATATTTGCTCCATATTTCTCTCACGTAATCCAGATGCCTCTGCATTATGGGTGTTAGAAAGTAGAGTGCCCCGTAGCTCTGTTTCATAGGAGTCTCAATGAGCTTGTTCTTCATCAAGACATCGAGTTGGTACTGAATAGCCTTGTAATCCACCCCCAGATCATTCGCCAACTGGTTTGTGTTCGCCGGTCTCTCTGCAAGGGCGAGGATAATACGCATTCTCATCTCGGCCCCTCGGCTTCCTGCAAACAGATAGATGAGGAGCTGCCTAAGGTAAGAGTCTGGCTCCATGACGCAGGGGTGTGCTGCTGCGATTTCATGTATTACGGTTATCGTTCGGGTATACGAACAGGAATGATTATGGAATGAATGTGGAATAATCACTAAAT
Organism: Nitrososphaerota archaeon; assembly: GCA_016193005.1. Taxonomy (GTDB): domain Archaea; phylum Thermoproteota; class Nitrososphaeria; order Nitrososphaerales; family Gagatemarchaeaceae; genus JACPTA01. The sequence goes on from JACPTA010000016.1 coordinate 4,187, forward strand.
AGTTTTCGAAGTTCCAATCAAGTCGTATGGGCCTTAAACTAATAGTGGTTCCAGAGTTTCCGGTCGGCTCACTCCCGCTTATCCTCTTCGCAGCAGTGATAATCGCTGGAATAGGGGTGACACGTTTTCGGAGGGCAGCGTGGAGTCATCCCGCCTCCGTCTTTGAGCGAGCGGTCAGGACCGTGAATTCAGAAAGATCCGGAGCGATCCCTCGCGCTATTGCGATGTTATCCAACACGCATAGATTTCCAGCGAGGGAAGTAACGTTGAGCAGTGGGGAACTTAGGATGATGGGGTTGACTATTTGAGGTTGGGTCGCGGTCGATGGATAATAGCCGTCATCGTCGTAGTCGGACTGATTCTAGTATACATAGGTGCATCTTCCGGCCAAAGAGAGCTTCAGGCCAAGTTTGAGAACCCGGGAACAGAAATAGCTGGCACGCGACACATAGTCCCTCCAGACCAGATCGTTTCGGGCGGGCCACCTCCAGATGGGATACCTTCTATCGATAATCCAAAATTCATTTCAGCCAACAGAGCCGCGTTTCCGTCTGATTCCGACATAGTGATCGGCATCTACTACAACGGCGAAGCGAAGGCGTACCCCTTGCCCATTATGGTCTGGCACGAGATAGTGAACGATGTCGTCGGAGGTCAACCTATAGCAATAACCTACTGCCCACTCTGTTACTCAACGGTCGCATACTTGCGAATCATAAACGAGCAGAGCGTTACGTTTGGGACGTCCGGCAAGCTCTACAACAACAACCTGGTCATGTACGACAGGATGACCAAGTCTCTTTGGAGCCAGATCTGGGGCGAGGCCATCCTCGGCAACCTTACTGGATACGGGTTACAGAGGGTCCCAGTAGACGTAATGTCTTGGGGAGAGTGGAAGTCACTTTATCCCAATACCGTAGTCCTCTCCACCGATACAGGGTACAACCGCCCCTACGGTACGGACCCATATGGGAGTTACTACACAGATCCATCACTAATATTTCCTCTGTCACACAGCGATGACAGGCTTTCGGTGAAGGAGAAAGTACTCGGAGTGACTATTAGCGATGCCTCAAAGGCGTACCTTCTCAACGATCTCAAACCCGGAGTGATACAAGATTCGCTTGGAGGTGACAGTCTTGTGCTCTTCGTGCAAACTAACGGGACAGCTCGCATCTTCAATCCGTCCGTTGATGGAAGCGTACTCCACTTC
>JACPTA010000063.1 GCA_016193005.1 Nitrososphaerota archaeon
CGGCGGTGGCGAACCGATTTGATCATCTCTCATTCATCTGCTGACCTGACGAACCTTTAGCATTTCGACGAGCCAGGGGTTCATCAGCTCTTCGAGCGATGGCTTCTCGACGTCAAACGCCTCGAACTTGACCCTCGCGACCGGCTTGCCAATCTTTATCAGCCTCGTTAGGTCGGCCGGCGTTCCAAGAACGACTGCGTCACACTCCACCGCGTTGATGCTCTCCTCCAATTCCTTCAGCTGAGCCTCGTTGTAGCCGAGCGCGGGGAGAACGGTCCCGATCGTTGGATACTTTTCATACGCCGTCTTCAGCGTCCCGACCGCTTTGCTCCTAGGGTCGACCAGAACGGCATCGACTGCCTTCGCTGCCATCGCGCCAGCGCCGTGAGCAAGCTCCCCGCGGGTGACAGAGGAAGCATCCTCAACGACGACGACCTTCTTCCCTCTCACCCACTCAGGTCTGTCGAGAACTGCCTCGGACCTCGTCCTGACAATCTTGGCTCTCGGGTTCAGCTTGCTGCAACTCTGTATGACCTTCTCGACGTCCTCCTGACTCGCAATGTTGGTCTTGTTGACCACGATGATATCAGCCATCCTCACGTTTGTCTCCCCTGGGTAGTACCTCGATTCATGACCCTGCCTGAGCGGGTCGGCCACCACAATGTTGAGGTCAGGCCTGTAGAAGCTAAAGTCGTTGTTTCCCCCATCCCAAATTATGGTATCCCCTTCTCTCTGTGCCGCTTCGAGGATCAGCTTGTAGTCCAAGCCCGCGTAGACCACGAGCCCCCTGCTGATGTGCCCCTCGTACTCCTCTCTCTCTTCGATGGTGACATGGTACTTGTCAAGGTCTTCCGGATTTTCAAACCTCTGCAAGGGAATCGTGAGATCGCCGTACGGCATTGGATGCCTAATTACCACAGGTCTGTGGCCCTGCTTCACGAGCACGTCTGCCACCTTCCTGCTTATCGTGCTCTTTCCTGCCCCTGTCCGTGTCCCAACTATCGAAATTATTGGCTTGTCCGCCTTGAGCATCGTCGACTGCGGGCCCAAAAGGTGAAAACTCGCGCCCTTGGCCTGAACCATGGAAGCCCTGTGCATAACATATTCGTGAGAGACATCGCTGTATGCAAAGTAGACATCGCTGACTTTCTCCGACTCGATCAACGACTCAAGCTGGTCTTCGGGATAGATTCGAATTCCTTCGGGATAGAGTCTTCCCGCGAGCGAGGAAGGATAGACTCTATTCGGGATGAAAGGAGCCTGGGCAGCGGTAAATCCGACGACCTTGAACTCCGCGTTGTTTCGAAAGACCACGTTGAAGTTGTGAAAATCGCGCCCCGACGCTCCCATAATGAGTATGTTTCTGACCAAGCTAGCTCACAAATGACTCGCATCTACTGCGGTGCCAGCCACACAAGCTAACTCCGTTCGCGATTCTTGCAGAGGGTTCGCGTCGAGGCGGGATTCTCTTGGACGCGAGGCAGATGAATCAAACAACCCCTCATTCTCATGGAGAATCAGGAGTTGACGTTCAGGACGCTTCCGCCCTCTTCGTTGAAGAGTTCCTCGACGTCCTGTCCCTTCCGAACAACGACGTAGTTTCCCACCGTGCTCCTCATCAAGACGTACGGCTTCGGTTGGCAGTGGAATGGTGTGTTAAGAACGATCGAGTACGCGCCCACGTCCTTGAAGACTACCAGCTTTCCTGCCTCGGCTCCGCCAAGCTTCGACCTGCTTGACGTGGGGAAGATGTCGAGAGGGTCACAGAGCCTTCCAACAAGGGCCGTTTTCGGGTAGGTTGATGAACCTCCAGGTATCACCTCGACGGGATATTCATGCTTCAAGAGTGCGGCGTCAAGCAAGGTGTGGTAACCTGAGTCGACGTATACGTACTTGAAATCTCCGAACTTCTTCACGTTAACGATTCGCGACACCATTACCATCGATTCTGCGCTCAGATAGCGCCCGCTCTCGACGATGAGGGTGAACCTGTCTCCCAAGCTCTGGATGATGCTGTTGAGCCTTTCCAGAAGCGACGCGCTCAGTTCCTTTGGGGCAGGGACGTTCTTACCGTATGATACCGGTAGCCCGCCACCGATGTCTATCGTATTGACAGGGAAGCTTCCGAGTTCCCTCCTCGCTCCGAGTATGAAACTCTCGAGCTTCTCGAGCGCATCTGCGTAGCACATTGGGTCTTCAATCTGGCTTCCCAGATGGAAGTGGAAACCATCGAAGTTCATCCCAGGCGTCGACAGTATCCTCTTCACGAGGAATATTGCTCCGTCCTCGTTGGGAGAGTCGAGTTGGACCCCGAACTTTCCGTGGCGAATCGAACCTCTCAGTTCTGCCTTTACGTGCACCTCCGGGTTGACTCTGACCAGGACATCAACTTCCTCGCCAACCCTTCCCGCGGCCTCTATCAGGTTCAGCAGACCGTTGTAGCTTGAGACTACGACCTTGTGCACTCCGAGCTTCAGGATCGTTTCATATTCGGCCATCGTCTCTGTGATGCTCGTGTATATCACGTTCGCTGGTGAACCTCCGCATCTGATCAGAAAGTAGAGTTCGTTCGACGATGTCAGGTCGAACATGATCCCCTCAGAGACGAAAGTCTTGATCACGGTCGGATTGAAGTTGGCCTTTACGGAGTACGCCACGCGGAAGTGACCCTTGAATTCCTGGAACGCTTGTTCGATCTCGCTAACATTTTTTCTCAGCGTCGCCTCGTCTATCAGGTAGTATGGTGTTCCGAACTTTTCCGCCAGGTAATACAACTCCTGGTCGGAGAATCTTGGAAGCGCTTGTCTCGACTTGGAGACAGGTTGCGCCCTCGTTTCAACCAATTTGTTGTTGCACTACGCTTCGCTGCATTCATTTAAAAATATATCTCTCCGAAAATTTTCGCGCTGCAAAGATGCCAACGACTACTTCAAATCCAGATTCGAGATGAATAAAGGACAACTCGGCTGCAGAAGTTCATGGAATTTGGTGGAGGAAAAAATGTCGAAAGATATTCGCGAGTAGCATTGAGTGCGCCGCCATCACAGAAGTGAAGCGCGGTGAGAATTCTCCCGCCAACGAATGACAACCGGAAAACTTTTCCCGGCGCCCTACTCGAGCGGTCTGTTCAGAAAAAATTCCTGAAAGAAAAAATACTTCGAAGATCAACTGAGATTCGGAAATCTTTCTGGTGGCCTTGGTGTTGCAAGAAAAGGGGGATCTAGAAGAATATCATGATGAAGGGAGTTCGATGAGCGTCTGGAAGGACTGAGGAAGATTTTACTTCCCAACGATGATCTCGATTGACGAGACGTTTCTCGTCTCCTCACCCTCGCCAACGACTTCAGTGTCTATGCGAACGTCCTTGATTGCGAAAGCACCGTTCCCGAGTCTCTTGGTGACAATCTGCGCGACGTCGACTGCCCTGCTGATTGCGAGTCCTCTTGCCTTGATGATGATCTCTCCCATCTGGGTCAATTGTATGAGTGCCGACATGGCGTACCCCATCACTGGCTTCTTTCCGATGTAGATGTGGTTCGGAGGAGACCTTCTCTCTTGATTACCGACTGCAGGAGTTGTTCTCATTGGTTGCTCAGTCATTTGAGCTGGCTTCTCGACTGTGGCGCTTGGAGTGGACTCCCTGTCGTTTGATTTGCGTGGCATGCTGAACGCTTTCCGACCTAACCTGTAGACTATTTATGCATACCGAAAGAGTTTTGGCTAGAGAAGATACTTTACGGGAATGTCCTGATAAACGGCGCTGGGGAGCGAACGTCTTATGGAGATGGGAAGCGCTCCGCTGGCGAGTTCCGCCATCGCCAAGGTTATTGGGTCCTTGGTAACTTCGTCCGCTGGGACGAACGCAGGAGCGCCCATGGCGAGTTGAAGTGACCTACCGCCAATAATTCTCGCCTTCTCGAACCTTGTAAGCTTTGGAGGGCCGACAGTTATCACAAAACCTTCCTCAGC
>JACPTA010000064.1 GCA_016193005.1 Nitrososphaerota archaeon
GCAGCGACATGAATGAAAGCAGGACAGATTCAATTATTCGGGAGATTCTGAACAGCGCGACAACCAGAAGGAGAGCCATATCAACCGGAGCCAAGGTCGCTGCCGCTGCGGGCATAGCTGCGGTCGTTGCAGGGGCAGGTGGTTACTTCGGAGGAACGCTGACCGCTCCTTCAGCTCCCAAGATTGACCCCGTATTCGGCTTCTCGGGTCTAACATCCGACGCACCCCAGCCTAAGAGGGAGGATCAAGTGGTAACGTTAATGATCAATCCAAGGCCTCCGATTCCGATCCCTGAATTTTTCTTCCAGCCTACGGGACTACTTGTTAGGCCAGGCCAGACCATAAAATTCTTGTTCGTGACTCCGGAGCACACAGTTACAGCTTATCATCCGGGCTTTGGTTTTGCTCAAAGGGTGCCCGATGGTGTCCCACCCTTTTCATCGCCCGTGTTGCCTGGCGGGGCGTACTGGCTCTATACCTTCGAGAAGGAGGGAGTCTATGACGTATTCTGCGCTCCCCACCAGATTCTGGGCATGGTGATGCGCATCGTTGTTGGCTCGGCGAGCGGCCCTGGAGCGACTCCACCTCCCCCTCCCTCACTGGAGGAAGGACCACCGCCCTTCCCACCGATATTGACTGCGTCCCTGGTCCTTCGAGACGCCGCGCTCAGCCCCGACAACATAATTTCCAAGGGAAGTGTCAAGTGGGAGGAATTGGACCCCAAGAGCAAGGTCCCCCTGATAGCACCAGCTCTTGGCTGAGCGGGGTGGACCGTTACAGCAAGAGGCCGATGGTCAAAGACCTCCGTAAACGACTCCCCTAGAAGACGGCTACGACACAACGTAGTAGGTGTGTGATATACTTCCTTCGTCCCTTACTCTAGCTACAAGTCAATGGAAATCACTGTATGGGACCAGGTAGGGGCAAATGGGAAGACCTTTGCAGCTTCAAGACAACCGAAGCCCAGTTTCTGACGACATTCCAGATAGGGTAGGCTAGTCGAACCCACTTCTAGAACCCATTCAGACGCTAATCCCGCCGAGGTTGTTCACATCACAACTGGAGAAACAACTGGACAAAGCTCGTTACGATTCATTGAACGCTGGCTGCCAGCACAATGCGGCTCCGCAGCGCCAAGCCTTGCGGCGTCGACGGCGAGCGGACCAAGTGACGCAACATCGTGTCGGTGACCGAATTCAGCGTGATGACCGGGGCGACTCGTGGTATGCCCCGACGGTACCACGACGCGCGAATAACATAAATAACTAACTGTACAGTGTACTAGTTGTTAGGGAGCTTGAATCAATGCATGAGGGAGGTCAAATGGCACCAAAGTCCGACGAAGGCTCGAACACCCAAATGAGGGTGAACGTGCGCGTACTCGGTCCCGGGGACGGCGACATCTTGGGCGCCCCGAGTGCCGTTCGCGACCGTTTCATGATCAGCGGCGAGGAATCGGGGGGCGGCTTTGCGCTCGTCGAGCACCTCATGCCTCCTCGATGCTTGGCAGCGCCGCTGCACCGTCATAGCCGAGAAGACGAATACAGCTACGTGCTTGAAGGCCGGGTGGGGGCGTTGTTGGGAAGCGAGGAGCTGTTCGGCGACACGGGCCAACTAATCTTCAAGCCTCGAGGACAGTGGCACACGTTCTGGAACGCGAGCGATGTGCCAGCACGGCTCCTGGAGATCATCTCGCCCGGCGGTTTCGAGCGGGCTTTCCGCGAGATGCATGCACTCGGGGACGCGCTCGATCCGGTTGCGATGACGGCGATTGCGGCACGCTACGGTGCAGACGTTGACTTCGAACGAACGGCGCCGATCATCGAGCGCCACGGGCTGGTATTCTAGCTTGGCGTCATGATAAGCCGTCGGTTCGCTCCCAAGTAGCTTCCGAGTCGAGTGTACGCTTACTGCGGTGATCAGGAAACATGAGATCTTATCAGCCCTTCGCTTATAAGCATGGAATTTTTTCGGGGCCGTGATGTCTCAGCAGATCGACCCTAGGAAGAAGCGCAGTAGTCACATCACCTCTGGAATTGAGAGGTCCGGCCAGAGAGCGATGCTTCGCGCCATCGGTCTGACCGACGAAGATTTCGAGAGACCGATAATTGGTGTCGCGAATACATGGGTCGAGGCTCAGCCGTGCAATTACCACCTTCGCGAAGTGGCGCAGAAGGTGAAACAGGGAGTAAGGGAAGCGGGCGGCACCCCGCTGGAGTTCAACACGATAGCGGTGAACGATGCCATAGGAATGGGCCATGAAGGAATGAAGGCCTCGTTGATCAGTCGGGAGGTCATCGCGGATTCGATAGAGCTCGCTACAATCGGTTATCAGTTTGACGGAATCGTGACCATAGGAGGGTGTGACAAGACACAGCCAGCCTGCGTCATGGCGATGGCCAGACTGAACGTGCCGAGTATCTACCTTTACGGAGGGAGCATCCCTCCTGGAGAGTGGAACGGCAAGAATGTGACTATCCAAGACGTGTTTGAGGCCGTGGGTGCGGTCTCGAAAGGGGCGATGACCGTCCAGCAGCTCAGGGATTTGGAGTGCGCTGCCTGCCCAACCTATGGCGCTTGCGGCGGGATGTTCACTGCCAATACGATGGCATGTGCCATCGAGGCTCTCGGCTTGACCGTTCCCAATTGCGCCGCTCCCGTAGCTCCCAGTGAGCTGCGTGCACAGAAGGCGTACGAATCTGGAAGGGCAATCATGAAAATTCTTGACTCGAACACCAAGCCGAGGGACATACTGACTCGGAGTGCCTTCCGGAACGCCGTCGCCGTGGTGGCTGCAATGGGTGGTTCGACCAATTCGGTCCTTCACCTGCCAGCAATCGCATTTGAGGCGGGGGTGAAACTGACGATAGATGATATCGCACGCTTTGGCGAGAGGGTTCCGGAGCTCGCAGACTTGAAGCCGGCAGGCAAGTATGTCATGGCGGACGTGGACAGAATTGGTGGTCTGCCAGTTGTCATGAAGCTGCTCCATGGGGAGGGGCTAATCAACGGCGAATGTCGGACTGTCACTGGAGAGACATTCTCCGAGAGACTGAGAGACGTTTCCTTCCCAGCAGGACAGGACGTGGTGCATGACCTCAGGAATCCAGTCCGTCCGTCTGGCGGGTTTGCGATACTGCGAGGTAACCTCGCAGAGGAGGGAGCGGTCATCAAGACCACGGGTGCAACGAGCATGTACCACCGTGGTCCTGCGAAAGTGTTCGATTGCGAGGAAGATGCTTACAAGGCGATCGTGAAAGGAAAGGTGAGAGCAGGAGACATCGTGGTGACACGGTACGAGGGGCCCAAGGGGACAAAGTGGCTCTCGTCACCGACGGAAGGTTCTCTGGCGCAACACATGGGACGATGATCGGTCACGTTTCTCCCGAAGCGGCGGTCGGCGGGACGATTGCCCTACTGCGTGACGGAGATACTGTGGTGATAGACGTGAAGAAGCGCCTTCTCAAGGTGGAGCTCTCGAGGAACGAATTGCTGAAGAGGAAGAGAGCGTGGAAGCCTGCGCGACCCAAGTACACGCACGGCGTATTTGCGAAGTATGCCAAACTGGTCTCTTCCGCGTCCGAGGGAGCCGTCTGCCTCGCAGAAGGGCGCTAGGAAGATAAGGAATAATTTGCGGCAATCCGCAACCGGGCTAGAGTCGGAATCTGGAAGGAACCAATCAAGTCGCGGCAGGAATGAATAATTGAGCGAAACTAATGTCTTCCAGCTTTTTTCTCCGCCCCTAGTGAGGGCACTGGAGGACAGGGGATTCTCATCACCGACCGACCCTCAGATGAAGCTGGTTCCCGTCGTTTCCGCTGGCAAAAATGCCCTCCTGATGGCGCCGACAGGGACGGGAAAGACGGAGGCGGCTCTCTTACCCATTCTCGACGGGATGATCAGAGACGGGCTTCCAAGAATCAGGGGGACCAAGCTTCTCTACATCACACCTCTACGCGCCTTGAACAGAGACATGCTCGAAAGGATGCAGTGGTGGTGCAAGAGGTTCGACATCAGGCTGGGAGTTAGGCACGGTGACACGTCCAGCTCCGAGCGAGCGGGTCAGAGCATGGCTCCACCCGACATCCTGATCACGACTCCAGAGACGCTTCAAGCAATCCTGACTGGGAGGAGGCTCAGAGAGGGCCTGACGACCCTAAGATGGGTGGTGATCGACGAAGTTCACGAGCTCGCCGAAGACAAGAGAGGAAGTCAGCTCTCCATTGCAATGGAGAGGCTGAGGAGGGTCGTCGGAAGAGAGTTCCAGATGATAGGGCTCTCGGCGACGGTGGGTTCTCCCGAGGTCATAGCCCAGTTTCTCGTTGGGAAAGGGAAGGAGTGCGAGATAGTCAGGGTTCCGGTGGAGAAGTTCCTCGAACTTGCGGTCTTGCGGCCCAGGGTTGAAGGTGACGACAGGGCGCTTGCCGAGAGCATATTCACATACCCAGAGGTCGCGGCGAGGCTGAGAGTAATTCGCGACATCATCCAGAAGTACCGGTCTGCGCTCATCTTCACGAACACCCGCACCGAGGCGGAGGCGCTGGCGAACAGGTTCAGGGTCTGGGACGCCAACTTCCCCATCGGCATCCACCACAGCTCGCTCTCCCGAGCTACCAGAGAGGCCGTCGAGAGGAACCTCCGTGACGGAAAGCTGTCTGGAGTAATATGCACGAGTAGCCTCGAACTAGGAATCGACATCGGGTTTCTGGAATTTGTCATCCAGTACAACTCCCCTCGTCAGGTGACGAGGTTGATACAGAGGGTTGGGAGGAGCGGACATAGGATAGGTCAAACTTCAAAGGGACTGATCATTACGCAAGACTCGGACGATACTCTTGAGGCCATGGTCCTATGCAGGCGGGCACTACTGGGGCTGCTTGAGCCGCTTGAGCCGTTCAAGGTTCCATACGACGCCGCCATTCACCAGATCGCCGGCCTCCTGGTCGAGACGAACTCTTGGAAGCTTGACGACCTGTATGCGCTGATCAGGGCTGCGTATCCGTACTCGACCATGAGCGTTGAAACTTTGAAGATGTTATTGAACTACATGAGCGAGAGGTATCCCAGGCTCCTTCACTTCATGGAGGGGGAGGGGCTGGTCAAGAGGTCGCGAGACCTCAAGCCACTCTTTGATTACTACTTCGAGAACCTCTCAATGATCCCTGACGAGAAACAGTACCTTGTCGTCGCAGAAGGGGACAGGCCCGTGGGGGTGCTGGACGAGGCCTTCGTCTCGGAGTAC
>JACPTA010000065.1 GCA_016193005.1 Nitrososphaerota archaeon
ATATTTGTATCAACGCTGCGACGCAATCCTTGAAGAACTGATTTGGACTCACGAACCTGAGTTCGAACATGTGACTGGCATTTGCTGTGCGACGTCAGGTCCTTGCTGATGCGGGACGCCAGAGCTCGCTCTGTAAGAGGCCGGGCCCTTCAGCCAGTGCAGGAGCTGATGGAATCTGGTTCACTTCTCGAGAATCCTATTGTCCGAAGACCTCAACAACTTTCCCAGAATCTGTTCTACCGAATCGACTGACTCTCGCATCATCTTCGAGTCAGAGTTCTTTACGCCCACCGTAATTGCATTGACGTGCTGCTGGAGGGGAATAAAGCCCTGCATCACCCTTTGACTCGTCCTCCCTGCCTTTCCGACCTCGTTGTTGAGCTTGAAGAGTGCTGAAAGCGTCTCGTTCCTCAGACTTTCCCCGTCCAACATCCTCCGAACCAATTGTTTTACCTTGTGAAACGCGATTTCAATCTCGTCAGACGGCATCGTGAATTGACCTTCGATCTTTCCAGGCTGGGAAGTGATCTATTGCATTGGCTGGGAAGCGGCCGGACTGGGTTGGGATTTGTTCACCTGCTTGTTAACGGCATCGGCAAGGTAATGCCCAGTCACTGTCACCTTGACATCCTTTACACCCTTCACCTGCAGCACGTTACTCTTGATGTCTTGGGATATCTTCAGAGCGAAAACTGGAGGACAATACGGCGTGGTAGCGTGATACTGAATGTCGACGTTCCCGTCATTGATGTCTAGCTTGTCGACAAGATTCATTTCGACAATCGGAACTCCGATCTCCGGGTCGACTACTTTCGAAAGCTGCCTTTGCACGTCCTTGAGGTCTACTTGCCCAGAAGACATGCCTGAAAAGAATCCTCCCCCGCTATTTATCGTTTTCAGTGATAGATGTCTTTCCCCTCTGCCTTACCCTCTGCCTCGGGTACTGCCTGCTGGGTAATCAAGGGGACCTGTCTTGCCAGGTTCTCTAATTCACCCTTCTCGATTTCGAGACCGAGCATCTTGGACAGGACTCCGATTAACTGCGCCGTCGATTTGGGATGGGGAACCGGTTCACCATGATTGACGGAGATCTTGTAACCCCTCATCCTAGCCAAGCCCGCTAGACCGACTATCAGGTTAGCGAAGAAGGGAGCAGGCTCGTCCTTTACGATTTCCACGCCGTTCGCCTTCAGCTCTGCAACCCCTGCAGCATCGGTCGCAAACCCGAGGACCTTTGGCACTTCCAGTGGGGGGTTAAGAGGCTCGGCCCACCTTGCTCCAATGGAGTAGATCTCCTTGACTCCCATCCTGCTCGCGAAGTTGAGAACCTCGTCGGCAAACTCATACTGCTCATCCGCGGGGGAGCCATCTCCAGCGAAGAGAATGATGTCCCTCTCTGCTCTGAAGTGATAAAAGTGATCTGAGACGAGCTTCGAAGTTCCATCCTCTCGAATCACTACCGCTGGAGGCAGTGCGGACGAGTAGAGGGTTGCGAACTGCTCGAACTTGAGCAACCTGATCAGGTAGCTTGCGAGCTCCCTGGCCTGCGAGTAGAGCGCCCTGTATTGCGGGAGGCTGGTCGAGACTGAGACGACCAACACCGGTTTAGAGAGCCTCGGCCTCTTCGAGATCACCACCCTCTTCCACAAGAGCAGTTCGCCTGAGGACTCGGCAAAGACCCATACAATAGCCTTTGTCGCACCGCGTCATATCCCTGCGCACCCAATGAAACTTCCTGATTATCACCTTGACCCAGAATCGCCTGGTCCATCAGAACGTATTGCAAGAGTCAACGCGTTATTCGTGGAACAAACCGCGAATATCACCTCCTCAGACTTATAATCCCATCACCAACCGAGAGGCCACATGACGTGGGCCGACAGGAGAAGGGAGTATTCTTGGCCTAGCACCAGAATCGCGGACTTTCAGCTCATCCCAGAGAAAAAATTGTACGGCAGAGATGAGCCCGTGATCGTAAACCTCGGATTCAGGGTAGTCGGGGGGCTGAGAGAATCATTCATCCCCGATGTCTGGACAGTTGCTTGGGAGGAGAATGACAAGCTCATCAGGCTGACGATGAATGCCTCCTTGTCTCTGCTGCGCGGCAGGGTTCTGGCAAGGCGAATTGCAAGTATCGGAAAGACGGTCAGGAAGGCGAAGTTCTACTGGAGTCGAGACCCGGACCTGTGGTCGGCCATCATTCACGAGGACGGCAGCGCGCCGATAATTCCTACGAGCGTGGAGGATGCGAAGGCCAAGCTCCTTGACATTACCAAGCGGCTGGAGATCCCTGCCCGGGCACTCGGGAGAGGAAGGCATACCATGGTAGGCTCTGCCAAGGTGAGCTGGGGAAGGCGTATCTACATCGAGAAGGGTACGGCGTCCGCAAAATCCAAAAGGGTAGAGATAGCAGTCGAGTGAGGATGTCTCGGATGCCCAAGTGATGCGGGTCTGGGACCAACCGTTTCTTGACTCGGATGACGGCTGATACGAGAGTCCTACGGAGTCAGAACGATTTTTCCGAAGTGCTCGCTCTTCTCCATCCTCTCCTGGGCCTCTCGGGCGCTGCTCAGCGGATAGACTCTGTCCACCACGGGTCTCAACCTCCTCTGGTTGAACAGCTCGAGAACCTTGGGTGTGTCGCCGCTGCTACCCATATAGTCGCCGTACACGGTCAGCTCCTTGTTGTATATGTAACGGAGGTCTGTCGTTGCGTCACTCCCGCTGGTGGCCCCGCAGACGACGAGCCTGCCTCCCTTGGCGAGAGCCTTGACACTCTTGTCCCAGGTGGCCTTCCCCACGTGCTCTATGACGATATCGACCCCCCTCTTCCC
>JACPTA010000066.1 GCA_016193005.1 Nitrososphaerota archaeon
AGGGAAGCGGGAAGAGGTAAGAAGGTCATCGAGAAGCTCGAGGAAAGACTCGTAAGGAGGATACGGACGGCATACAGACGCAGCCCCGAAAAAATCTTTCGAGGGCTGTCGGCCCTCAACCTTGTTCTCGAACTTAGACCTAGACTCGAACGTCAAAAGTGAGAGTCCCCCCTCACTGCGGTTCGGCTTTGAGACCCTCCCGACTCATCCGATCGGGTGAGCCTGAGAAATTCTTGGTAATGTATGTTCTTATATACTCTGTATACTTCGTATACAAATGATGAAAACAGTTCAGGATAAGAGCGTCGTCATTCCGCTCCGGATGCCGGTCGAATTGGTCGATAAACTGGACAAGGCTACAAGGCTTCTTGGCTACAGATCTAGGAATCAGCTTATGCGAGCAACTCTCGAGAGTAGTCTCGACGAAATGACAGGAGCACGAATCATTGAGGTGAAGGAGATGTCGGTGGGGGAGGCGGCGAGAAGGATTGATGGTTACCTCTCAAAGAATCCTGGAGTTCACTATGTGAGCGAATTGTCCGAGAAGCTGGGCATCGAACTCTCAGTCGCTTTCAGCGCCGAGAAGAAACTGAGAGAAGAAGGGGCCGTCAGGGTGAGGAAGCATTGAAAGTCTTCACAGAAGAGGGAGGCGCAATAGTAGGGAAGCGGGTAATCTACATTGCCCGGAAGGTCGAGGGACCTCATCTCGTCAGGAAGAGTGGAGCTCACAGAGGGCTGCAAGGCAAGCTGTACGACGTGGAAGCATACATAGACCTGCCAATCGAGAAAGCTTGATTGGTCGGAGTGTCACTCGGGTTCCGATAGCCATTCAACGCCACGCTTAGGGCCCTCTGCATGAGCTTGGACGAGCCAAAACTCTTAAGCCTCCAAATCAGCGCCCCCGCCAGTCGATCCATATTGTGTCCCGTTCGGTACTCGAGCTGATAGGAAACACCCCGCTTCTCTCTCTATCAAGGCTCTCTCCCAAACGTAGAGTCAAAATCCTCGGAAAGGCCGAGTGGTTCAACCCGGGCGGCTCCATAAAGGACAGGCCGGTCCTGAGGATAATTCGCGAGGCGGAGAAGAGGGGCCTTCTCAGGGGGAAGACAATCCTAGACGCGACCAGCGGAAACGCGGGAATCTCATACGCGATGATCGGGGCCTCGAAGGGCTATCCAGTCCATCTCTGCGTGCCAGCCAACGTCTCTGAAGCGACGACGAGAATCCTGCTTGCTTTCGGTGCCCGCCTCACCACCACCAGCGCCCTTCAGGGAAGCGACGGGGCAATCCTCAATGCACGGAAACTCTACCAATCCAACCCGGAAAGATACTTCTACGGTGACCAGTACAGCAACGAGGCCAACTGGAAGGCCCACTACATCACGACTGGCGCAGAGATAATCGAGCAGACAGAAGGAGCGTTGACTCACTTCGTCGCGGGGACGGGCACCTCAGGAACACTCATGGGCGTCGGAAGGAGGCTCCGGAAGCGCAACCCGAAGATAAGGCTCGTCGAGGTCCAGCCCTCCTCGCCCGTCCACGGTATCGATGGCCTCAAGCACTTGGAGAGTTCCATCGTCCCCTCAATCTACGACCCAGACTTCGCTGACGAGAAGATAGTGGTTGAGACAGAGGAAGCTCAGGAATTGGTTCGGAGGGTAGCAAGAGAAGAGGGAATTCTGCTGGGGACATCTTCTGGCGCCAACCTCGTCGCCGCGTTGAGGATTGCGGAGAAACTGAGGGAGGGCGAGGTCGTGACGGTCCTCCCAGACAGCTCCGTCCGATACCTCTTCGAGTCTTACTGGAACGAGGACATGAAGACCGACTTACCAGAGAAGAGCTAACTGGGGTTCCATGTTTATTAATGCGAGACTCAAGTTGCATCTGATATGGCGACCAAGAGGATAAAATTCATCGTTCCTTTTCCGCTGAGCGGGAAGGGCCTGAGGCTGAGGGAGGCACAGCTACCCAAGCGTTTTATCCGACCCGGCTTCAAGGTCGATTTTGTCCCGGTCAAGAACAGCGCCGTCTGGTTCGACAGCTATTACGACAGCACGGTAGCCGACTTCTTCCTCTTCGAGGAGGGAATAAGCGCGGAGAGGGAAGGATACGACGCAGTCTGCATAGACACGGCGAGCGACTCGGGCCTTCACGGGCTGCGCTCACGGCTCAAGATACCTGTCGTCGCACCGTCGGTTGCGTCGATGCACCTCGCCTGCATGCTCGGCCACAAGTTCACCGTTCTCACGATGTGGGAGAGGTGGGTCTTCCTCTACAGCAAGCACCTCGAGGAATACAAGCTCTGGGACAGGTGCGCTTCCGTAAGGAACATCGGACAGGAACCGAACCTGGTAAGCCTGCTTGAAGGGAAGAAGGAGACCCTGAAGAAACTCGAGGCAGAGGCCCTCAAAGCGATAGCGGAGGACGGCGCCGACGTGATCATGCTGGGTTCGACAACCATGCATCAGGCCCACGACTATCTCTCGAAGAAACTCCCCGTCCCCGTCTTGAACCCGGGTCTGGTCGCGTACAAGATCGCAGAGGTCTTGGTGGAGCTGAACCTCTCCCAGAGCAAGGCCGCCTACCCTGCTCCACAGACGCCCAGGGACGACATGGTCCACGCAATGGCAGAAACTGCACGAAAGTTCTCCTGGCCGCCGAAGTAATACCCGCTCTGGCGTTCCGCAGGTCTCAGTTGCGGATGCCAGGCACCAGCATCGACGCCTAGCTTGGATAGCTGCGCTGCGGGTGGTATTGCCGTAGGAGTGAATATCGACCGACGTTTATTAGGATAATTATGGAAAAATGATTTACCTGCCAAGTGACCTTGATAATTCGAGGAAGATGAGACCATGACTGCGTCTCCCTTGATGAGTGAGCGACGTTGAGGATAGAACAGGTCGTCCAGGAACCGTGTGCCCTGTGCACCTTGGTGATGCAGCGAGCGAAACTGACAAAGCTGGAGAAGCTGATATACTCGCAACATCTCCAGCAGAAGCATCACGTGCAGCCTTACTATATCCCGCGATAGGGCAGGCTGGGAAACCGGCACACCACTGGCGAAGCTCGAAGATTCAGTGAGCCGAGATTTCGACGCCCCACCGCAGGTAGACCCAAAGAACCAATACGAGTGAGATAGATGTCAGCAAGACTGGGTCAACTGCTCCAATGGAAGCCATCGTGAAGATCGCCGGGATTACCGTTCCAAGAAGTGCGAGGAGCAGGAAGGCAAGGATTCGTAGCCCGCCAAAGATCGACTTCCATCCCGAGCTGGATGTCATCTGGTAAGTGCTGAATCCCGTTCCGACCGTCGCGACTATCGCTGGTATCGAGATGAGCAATACGGTGGGCGAGTCCTCGATCGTGCCCAGCTCTGACAAGATCAGGTCTATGGACCCCGCCGCTATCAGGAGAAAGCTCAGTATGTCGATGTGCTGATGAGAGGCCAGCTCGTGGATTCTGACGTCAGATCCTGAGTCATTGGGAGCGTTCTTCCCGTGCCTGACCAGCCACGAAAGATGTATCTTTCCGAGGACCTGCAGGATCGCACCTGACAGCAGGTAGACCGCCCCCGTCAGCACAGCTTGATCCATCTCGAGACCAGGAAAGATGCAGCTCACTCAAAGTCGATTTATGCTTTTGTCCGGGAACGTGCGCGAACTCCGAAATCGGCGTCTGTCCCGTCAGGAACCCACGGGAGGCGGCTGCAGAGGATGACTGGACGTGCCCGGGTGACAGATTCGGGAAAAATCTACAGGCGAGATGAAAATCCTTAACTGAGTCGGCGCCGTCAAGCATGTGAATGAAGTCCCAGAGGCAGAAGGCAGAAGAATTTCGGGCTCTTCACCATGGGGACCACATCCTTGTCCTGCCTAACTGTTGGGATGTGCCGAGCGCCAGGGTCTTCGAGGATGCCGGCTTTCCCGCCGTGGCGACCTCGAGCGCCGGACTGATGGTCTCTCTCGGCTACCCTGACGGCGAGGTGATTGGCAAGGGGGAGCTCCTTTCTGTGGTCGCGAAGATCGCAAAGGCCCTGTCTGTTCCCCTCAGCGCGGACGTGGTCGCTGGCTTCGGCGAGACGCCGAAGGAAGTTGCCTCGACCATCAGAAGCATAATCGAGGCCGGTGCCGTGGGCATCAACATCGAGGACTTCGTCCACGCGACGAAGAAGCTCATTCCGATGGAGGCTCAGGCCGAAAAACTCAGGGCCATCAAGCAGCTGAGCCAGTCGATGGGTGTCCCTCTCGTGATTAACGCGCGCACGGATGCCCTCAGGTATGACCCTGGCGACGAGGTAGCGAAGCTCGAGGAGGCAATCCGCCGCGCCAAGGCGTACAGGGACGTGGGAGCAGATTGCGTCTATCCCATGGGCCTGACCGATGCCATGTCGATATCGAAGTTCGTCAAGGCGCTCAGCTTCCCTGTGAACGTCATGGTGAGACCGGGTCTCCCGTCTGTACGTGAGCTCGAGCGGTTGGGGGTGGCTCGGGTGAGCTTGGGCCCGACCGCGTCGTATGCCGCGATGGGTCTGTTGAAGCGCATCGCAAAAGAACTGCTCGAGAAGGGGACCTACCAAACCTTGCTTGAGGGGGCGATAACGATTGATGAGCTCAACAGGCTGGCTCTTCCGAAGGCCCAGTAGCTGGCGCCGCATGCCAGAAGACCAGCGCGTCTGGCCACCCCCGTTTCTGCACACTTTTATGCCCAGACCGACAACTCAACCAAATGCCAGTGATCCAAATTGACATAAGGAAGGGAAGGACGCGCAAGCAAATCAGGGCGTTGCAGAAGGCGCTCGCCGATGCGGTCGTGAGGACGATAGGTGCCCCGAGAGAGTACGTCTACGTTCTGGTGAGGGAAGAGGAAGGAGCCAACCACGCCCTTGCCGGGAGGCCCCTCCCGGAGTGGAAACCGACAGCAAAGTGAGCAGTCATCACGGAACAGTGCATCTCGGCAGAGGAAGAGTTTGGCCTCGAGAGGTTCGATAGCGAGGATCGAGGGCGGAGCGGCTCAAGAGGACCTTCCTGCGGTTGGGTACTCTGCTCTATTTCGGCTTGGATACCCTGCCGGAACTTGAGAGGAGATTTCCTAACGACGCGAATCCTCCTGAACCTTGTAGAGGTGGCCGAGCGCTTCACCATGCGAGTATGATTGGAATATCACCCTAAGGTCGGAAAGTTTCATCGGGCGACCGCAGTACTTACACCGAAACGACTTACGAGCAATTGTAATTTGATAGCGCTTGCATTGGGAGCAGCCTACGACCCGGTATTCCATGAGTCTGTCTCCGTGCAAAGTCGAATAAAGTGTTCTACACGGCAAGACAAGGGTCTGGTCAACCCAATCAAGATATATCTCCGTGGAGGCTCGTGGCCAGCCATGGGCTTGTCTTTGTCTCATGCGGCTATTCTTGGAATCGAGAACAGGGTTGCCATTGTGACCGGAGCCGGCCAAGGGATGGGAGAGGCCTTCGCGAAAATCCTCGCGAAGAACGGCGCAATGGTCGCAGTTGCTGACATAAACATTGAGACTGCCAAGAAGGTCTATTCAGAGATAACTGAAAGAGGGGGAAGCGCAGCTGCATTCAAGGTCGACGTGTCGAGGTCAGGGGAAGTCTCAAGCCTCGTCGCCGATGTGGTAGCCAGATTGGGACGTCCAGCGATACTGGTCAACAACGCCGGGGTGCTGAGGCCAACCCCATTTCGAGAGATAACAGAATCGGAATGGCAGACAGTCATGCGTGTGAATGTCGATGGCGTGTTCTACTGCTGCAAGCACGTCGTCCCGCTGATGGTGGAGACGCGTTACGGCAAGATAATCAATATCTCTTCAACGGCGGGGAAATCGTCGAGCACATTCGGGGGTCTTCACTACACGGCGTCGAAGGCTGCGGTCCTGGGAATCACGAGGCACCTTGCGAGGGAGCTGGCACAGTTCAACGTGAACGTCAACGCCGTCTGTCCTGGGAGCATCGACACGCCAATGGTGAGGCACAATTCCACGCCCGAGAGACTTCGAGAAGGCATCGCAAAGATTCCGTGGGGGCGGCTCGGCAGACCTGAAGAGGTTGCGGAGCTCGTGCTGTTTCTGGCCAGCGACTCGTCCTCTTACATCACTGGCGCAAGCATAGATATCAACGGCGGGGAGCTCACGGTCTAGCGCAGGGTCTCTCCGACCGCTTAACGTAGCAGCGATCCATGTGGAAAACAATAAGACTCGCACCGCGTCACTGAGACGCAGGGATCGACAATCTCTCCCGCTCAGGAAGCCAAGCTAAAAGATGGCCGCAGCGTCGTGGTCAGGCCTTACGAACTTGATGATAGGGAGAGGCTGGTTGAGTTCTACTCGAGCCTTTCGGCCGAAGTTCTGAAGTGGTCTCTCCCACCTTACGGCAAGCAGAGGATCGAGTCCTGGCTGTCGAACCCCGGGCAGCACGTGATCCTCCTGGCCCAGCACGAGGGAAAGATCATAGGTCATCTGCAAATCTTTGGGAATCCTCGCCCAGAATGGTGGGGATAGGTGAACTCATAGTCTATCTCCATCAGGACTTCCTTGGCGTTGGACTAGGCACCGCAATGATGAGGAGGTGCCTCGAGTTCGCTAGAGGGCAAAAGTTTCGCAGGATAGGGCTGACTGTCATCGCTGAGAACAAGAATGCGATCCGCGTCTATGAAAAGGTGGGGTTCAAACGCGAGGGGAATCGGAGTGAAGCATACAGGGGCGAGGACGGGAGGTACTACGACGCTGTGGAGATGGGAATCGTCTTCAGTTGATTACCGACTCTGTACTCCGGCGATGATGGGTTCGCGCTCTCTGTATGCGAGTTAGCCGCGTTTACAGCCATCAATCCCGCATAGTTATCATTACCAATCTGAAACCAGTGTGCGGCTTCAAATTCTTTCAACTCTGGCTGGAACTGATGCCGCGATTATCTGGAATGCAAAATGGAATTTTGGAATTCCAATGTTCAAAATTGCTGGTTCTTACCAATCGGTTGACCAACCCGGTGGCATGAATACGAAAACACTGGCGGCAACGGCCATTCTCGCGTTGATGCTGACGGGCATCGCTACAGTAGCATACGCTCACCCATCGATTGCGTCACAAGCACCTCAGACACCTCAATCATCTAACGCAGGTGAAGACAGCCATGACAATCAGAGTCGTGCAAAGGGGCTCGGCTGGGGGCAAATTCTAAAGGGCTCAGATCGCGAAAAGCATGAGAACCATGGTGTCCGTGATCACGGCGAACGACTCAACCTGACGGTCGGTCAAACAATCACACTCTCTGACCTCAGCGGCAAGTACGTTCAGATCGGCAACAGGACAATCAGAGGGAATGCTTCGGGTTCCTTCACATTCACCGTGATTGGCATTTTCCAGCAGGGCATCGCACTCTCCATAACATCTGGCACAATCATGCTCGGAGACCATACATACACCGTGAACAGCGGCTCTGTCCAGAGCGGACCTCACGGAAAGAGTCTGTTCGGACAGGGAACGGCGGGCGACGGAGTCCACTTCCTTATGCACGCAACGATTCACCGAACAGCAACAACTCCACATGGGATGGTCATGCTCGACCTACAGAACGGGACAACCGAGTACATGGTGCTCCTGAGGACTGCGACAAGCTCCTGAGAGCAGCACTCGGTTCCTCTTTTTTATTTGCAAAGTCTCTGCTGCGGTTCGACTTTTATCCAACCCGATTGATGCCTTCGCAAGATGACACTCGAACTGGATACCTCCTCGAAATCAATCGCCGGGAGCGTGCATCCTTACGAAGACAGGATTTTGGTTGATGAGAGGAAGCGGCTCTACGCCGTCGCGGATGGTGTAACGACGTCTTCGCAGGGAACCGGGGGGGTCGCTGCCAAGTTGGCGATCGAGCTTCTCCAAGAAAATTTCTCAGGGAACATCGTGGAAGCCGTGAGAAGGACGCACGAGAGACTGAATGAAATGAAGCTGAGAGACAGATCAATAGGCGAAACCACCCTGACCGCTGCATCCATAGGAGAAGAGTGGGCCGAGGTCGTCAACGTCGGCGACAGTCCGGCGTATCTGGCCCGTGAGGACACGCTTCAGCAGTTGTTCCATGAGGACAAGGACGGATACGGCTACATAACGCAGGTGATCGGCTATCCAGAAGAGATCGAAGTTCACCTGAAGCGGGTGTCGTTGAGGACGGGAGACTATCTGATTCTCTCGTCGGACGGAGTGGGGCATGTCCTGGACAGACAGACGATACTGCCACTCATCAGGAGGGACTTGAGCGCAGAAATGTTGGTCGGGGAAATCATCGAGAGGGCCGAGACGCGGTCGACGGGTTACGACGATGACAAGAGCGTGATAGCGCTGAGGATTCTTGCGGTCTGAACCTCGAATCGATATCGTAGTCGAACTCAGCGCGCGCCCGCATTACCGAACCTTCTTCTAGATTTCAGTTCTATAACCGATATTCACACCCCTTTTGTAGTGCGGAGAGAATCATCGATAATGAACGCATCGAGAGGGGCTCCGTCTTCAGAGGGTCATGGTCAGGAGTCCTTCTCGGTGCTTCAATCTTACTTACGCCATCCCGAGGGCTCGCTCTGGTGGAACTGTGCCGTTGGGAAACCTGGGGAGGGGTAGAGTGATTCTGGAAGTCGTCTGGTGGCTGAGCCTCTGTCTGCTGCTGTGACCGCGGCGCGAGATGGCGCTCTAGCAATCTCACTGAAAATGAAAAAAGGAGAGAGAGCCCGGGGCCCTCTAGACCTTCTTCAAGTTCTGCTGATCTTCCTTGTAGGCCTTGTCCAGTGAAGCCTGAACTGCCTTCTTGAGCTGATCGCCCGACATCATGCTTGATTGGAGTTCGCCGATGACAGTCACTCCGGTTTTCTTTCCCTTTGGCGTATAGAATTGCATCAGCTTGGTCCCTTTCATGGGGCCGTCGGTGTACTCCATAACGAACCCGACCGGGGGAACGACTGTCATTTTTATCTGCTGTTTGACATTCCCTCCCGGCATTGGAGTCTCGAAATCCAGGATGGGGTGCTCTCCCTGCATTGAACTCTTGAGATTCTGCATATCGGCGTGAGTGTGGTTGGGATTGGCTTCCTGTAGCTTCCAGACTTTCTCGAGTGGAGCATCGAACTCGCCGCCCTGATCAACTAGGAATACCATGGCGAGAGCAAAACAGTGGTCGTTATTTAAGTGCGCCAGTTAATCGGCTCCATAGTACGCAGTAGTAGGGTCGCAACATGAGAAAGCAAAGCCTACCCTTCGACGTAATCTTTCAGGAGATGCTTCCTTGGCGAGCCTTACCCCGACGGGTCTTCGCCTGCGAGTCCAGCCCCACGGTCAGCAGACCTCTCCTATGCACCATCCTGACCGCAGCCTCAACAAGTTGCGCGTTGCCGCGCGCCAAACTTCCATCCGGCAGATACAACGTATCTTCGAGACCCACACGAATGTCACGGCCCAGAGCCAGAGCATTTTCGAGTACCTTCCATGTGGTCTGACCGTATCCGTGATGAAGAATCGGGAGGCTTATTCGCGCCCTTCGGAGGACTTCGTCCATCTGGTTCGCCAGGGAGACAGCCTGCTCTGGCCGCTTCTCTGTTATCTCGATTAGCGCCCGTACACAGCCGTCAAGTATGCCGCTCGAAACCAAGGAACGAGCGTCGGCAACTGTCCAGAGACCTGCCTCGACCCAGACGCCTCGCCGGATCAGTGCCTTGCAGACATCCCGCCAGCCCTCTTCGTTCAGGTTGACCGAGGCAAAATCGGGGTTGACCTTCCATCCTTCAATCGACGAGACCTTTCGCGTTGAGCTTTTCTCTATCCACGATGCCGTCGATACGCCGACGGGGACGCGACAGACTCTCCGTACTTCGTTGATTGCCTCTCCGCAAGCTTTGGCGTCGAGGGTCTCAGCTCCGTCTGGAAGGCGTGGATGCAGATGAATCGCGGCCGCACCTGCCTTCGCAACCTCCTTCGCGTCTCTGGCGAGCTGGGCGGGAGTAAGCGGAACTCGAACATGCTCTGCTCGAGTCCTCGCTCCGTTCAGGCACGCCTTTACGAGCACAAGCCTTGCTCTTGATGGCATCTTCATCTGGAAACCGAAGACTACCTACTTCGTCAGCTTCGCTGCGTTTCTGAGGAGCCTGCTGAACTCCGCGTCGTCAATGTCCTTCATGGACCTCACCTTGACATGCCTCAGTCCCTTCCCCGTCCCTTCGAGCAGCTTGGACTTCAGCTGCGCTCCCCTGAAGAATCCGAAGTCGGCGTGATCTTTGTAGAAGAGGAAACAAGACAGGTTTCGACCATTGTAAACATGCATTATGTTTCCCCACTTGACCGTCTCGACGGCGTCTGGCAAGGTCTTCTTGACGATGGACCGAAATTCCTCGGCAATCTTCCTCTGATCAGGTTTGAGCTCCCTGAGTATCGAATTGACATCCTTAGCCTGGGCTATACCCTTTTTTGGCATGGAAAGTCCTCCGCCGCATCTGATTGTTAAACTTTGGCGCGCCCTTGTCACGGTTAATGGGCGCCGCCTACAGATTTCTGATTCAGAACCATTAAATGCGGTTTACGGTCGCGAATTTCAAATCCAATGGTCACCGAAGAGTTCCTCCACTTCGAGAACAAGAGCAAGGACCTCAATCGGCTCGCTCACGAGATAATCGGCGAGCTTGGGAGAGAGGGGTACGCCACACAGTATGCTAGAGTCCCAGTTGGCATGATGATTCAGGCAAGGAGGAGGGGAAGCCTTGCCGATGGTTTCGCCGGCGACAGGGCAATAACCTTCGTGATAAGCGGCGAACCTGACGACTTCATAGTTCACCTCGGTATATCGAAATGGGCCAGGAGCATCGCGACAGCGGCCCTTGACCCCTTATTCCTCTCGTCGCTCTTTCTTTCGGTTGACGTCCAAGAGGTGCTCTGGAGCAAATACGTGGAAGAAGGGATTGTGAAGAAGATTAACGCCCTCGTGGGCTAGTTACGACCTCTCCGGCGACCTTTATCATCGACCCCCTCTGTGGACGAAGCATTGGATTTTCAGCTAGGCTCGACGACACTCCGAGTCGTCAAGGGTGACATAACCGAGCATGAGACAGATGCGATAGTGAACGCGGCGAACGCCACCCTGATGGGAGGGGGCGGCGTAGATGGCGCGATTCATAGGCGAGGTGGTCCAGCGATTCTTAGAGAATGCAAGGAGATCAGACGAACAGAATGGCCTGATGGACTACCAACAGGGAAGGCCGTAATAACGGGCGGAGGTACTCTCAAGGCGCGATATGTGATCCACACCGTAGGGCCCATCTGGAGGGGCGGGCGAGCCGGAGAAGCCGAGCTGCTCGCAAACTGCTATCGCAATTCCTTGGCCTTGGCCAGGTTAAAGGGTTTGAAATCCATTGCGTTTCCATCCATCAGCACCGGAGCCTACGGATATCCGATCGAGGAGGCACACGAGGTGGCGCTCAGGACCGCGATCAGTTTCCTCGAACGTGAGGATCGCTTGGGAGAGGTTAGGTTCGTACTCTTTAGCACGCGCGACCATGAGATTTACGAAAGGGGAATGACATGTATCATCAAAGATTGATTTCGCGTCCGCATGCCTTATTACTCAGCGTAATCGCGCGCGGCCCGTAGATGGACTTCATAAACGGAAGAATCCTCACAAGAACTCTCATTGAGAACTACGGCAAGAATCCAAGAGGCTGGAGCTTCGCGATCGCACCCGCGAGGAAGTACGGGTTTTTCGACGCTATCGTGTCGAGTGCGAACGAGGCGTGGCAGATCAAGATTGACTCCATCTACAAGCCTTCGCCGCTCATGCTGGGCGTCTCTACGGAGCTTGACCTAAGCAGGATGAACTCATTCAGCCCGATCCCCTTCGGTTACAGGAAACTCGACCCCCGGATGGCCCTTGATCTGCTCAAGGGAGTCAGCGAAAGTGAGGGAGCCGCGAACGAGAGGACATTCACGGCAAATCTCAGCGCGATATTGGCGTCCTTGGATCCGGTGGTTCCAGAGCAGGGAGGAAGTTACGCGGAGGGTCCCTTCGTCCTCAATAATAAGAACGCATTCAGATTCACCGAGAATCAAAAGTCTCTCGACGAGAGGCTGGCCTCGGAACTTCACAGGATGATGAGGGACAAGTACATGAGTTACGGCTAGGTTCCGCTTTCGCTCCTTAGCGCAAGCACCGGCAGAATCATCAAGGCTGTGAACACTCCGGCCAGCAACCAGGCGAGAGAGTAACTGAATTGCACCACTAGTTCTGAGAAGAACACAGGTGTCCAGACGCCGCCGAAGAGCGCTATCCCGTTAACCCAAGAGAGACCGAACGCCTCGTACTCTTGCTGGACCTTGTTCATCCTTCGCGCTATGCTGTAACCAATAGCGAAGCCTGCGCCCGTAGAGGCCCCGACCACAAGGGTAGAGAAGAAAGCTGCATAGATTGACCGTAACGACGCGATGGCCAGTCCTGCGCCGGCGACCAGTCCGGAAATTATGAAGGTCCTCTTCGGGCTGGGGATTCTATCGAAGACTCTTCCCGCGAGAGGCGAGGCCACGACAGAAGCAGCGAGAGTGAGACTGCCGATAACCCCGGCGAGGTCGGCACCCACGCTCAGGTTGTCCTCCAAGTAGTAGACCATGAAGTACCCGCTCAGATTGAAGCCGACCTGGACCGTGAGCAGCCCGAAGCTTATGAGGAGTAACCACTTGTTCAGGAGCACTTTCTTAAGCTCTGAGAATCTGATGAAGAAAGCGTCTTTGACGGGGTCGCTCGGAACCATCGTCAACAGCATCAAGCCCGCGACCAGGCCAATGGCCCCGCCCAGCACCAAGCTCATCCTCCGCCCAATCATGCTTCCCAGGATTGCCCATCCTAAGATTCCGACTATCCCACCAAAGTCGAACGCCCCGCCAAACAGGCCCAAGCTCAGACCCTCTGAACCCTTCCTGAAGTATCTGGATATCAATATGGCTCCTGGCCCGAAGATGAACGCCTCTCCGAGCCCCACGATGAACCTCAGCACCGCAAGCAAGGGGAGCTGGTCGACAAAGCCGCTCAGTACGGAGGCGGTCGAGGTGAGGAACACTCCATAGAGGAGGGCCCTCTTCGGCCCTTGCTTCGCAGCAACCAGTCCAGCAGGAAGCTGGAAAAGTCCCACTCCCAGGATGAAGGCTGAAGTGATGACCCCTAGCCCGGCGACATTCAGGCTCAGGTCCGAAGCGACCAATAAGAAGACGGACGATGCGCTGAACCAGTTGATTGCGCAGGCGACCTGAGCAGCGACGATGGTTGCGACCGCCCTTCTGTTCAGTAGATTGCTAAGCAAACGTGCTTGCTTCAAGACCCGAATTCTGTCGGATTATAACGATTGATTCGCGCGGAATGGATGAGAACCGCTCGTAGCTCAGACGAGACAAGAAGCGGCGTTGTCGTAGAGCGCTCGCTCCATCTCCTCCCTCGTGAGTCCGGCCATCTGAATTCTCTGAAGCTCCACCGAATGATGGAGGAATGGGTAGTCCGAGCCGAAGACCACTCTCTCCTCCCAACCTCTTTCACGGCTTCCTTGACTTTCGTGTGCATCGGCATGCCAGACGTCTCGAGGATGATGTTGTCGTACCTCTTCGCCGTGTTAATCGCGGCCTGGATGTAGACGCCGTGCCCGTGCCCCATGTGGAGCATCACGATTCTCACGTCCGGGTAGAGCTCCGCCAGCTCACCAATGCTCCAAGGGAGAGAGAACGGGGATGGCCGGAGTGTATCGCGACCGGGATCCTTCGCTTCCTCGCTTCATCCATTATTGGCAGCACCACCTCATCGGTGGGCAGGAAGGCGTTCATGAGAGGGTGCAACTTGATGCCACGGAATCCCCACTCACCCAGCTGAAGGGAGCCGGACGCGTGTGGGTCGGGCCAGACGTAGCCTCTGAGCCTCTTCGGGTAATTGTGAACGGCCTTCTTCACCAGCTCGTTGTTCGGAGCGAAGAGGATTGCCCCTAGGACACCGAATAACGATACCACGGGAACTCTTCCAACCATGGACTTCTGCGCAGTCTCGAAGATCCTCCTCCGCCTAAAGGGAAGGACAGCGGCGCTCACTGCGGCCAGGAACCACACTGCCGAGTAGAGGAATATTGCATTGACCTGAGTCGAGATGAACGAAGTGAAGTACTCCAGATACATCGGTATTATTGCGAGAGTCGCACCGAGGATGATTGCAGCCGTTGGAGTGTGGAACCTGTCGGTAACGTGGACGAACGAGGCAGAGATGATTCTGTCGAACGACCATGCTAGGAAGAGCCTACTGATGAAAACGAGGCTCAGCCAGGACCACCTTGAGTGCTCTTCCTCCCGCCAGGACAAGCAGGGTGCCAGTCGCCAGAACGACGAGCCCCACCGCGAAGAGTGTCCAAGGTGTGCTGGTTGTCCAAGGTGTTATCGCGGCACCAAGCGACAGCATCCCACCATCATTGAGCACCTGCCAGCGAAGGAGAGCTGAGTTCCGGCTTCAGCGAACGCCCATTACGCGCGCGCGCGAGCCGATGACCTTGGCCACACCACGAGAAAGGGGTATCGCAACGATCAACCCCACCGTTACCTGCGCCATGTTGAACGGTATCTCGGCGAGTGCGGCAATCCCTATGCCCAGCACGAAGTATTCGTATAGGAAGTATCCCGTCACCATCTCCAGACCTCCGATCAGCACCGCCAGGGCGGTCCATCCGACGCGCGGATCAACCGCAAGGCCGCCTACGAGAATCAGCAGAAAGGCAAGGACCGCGAGACTCATCCAGAAGATGCTCGGCACATTTATCGTCGTCGAAGAGTATCCCGTCACAGGTAGCCCAATGGTCAGTTCCATTTCACCCGAGTAGTAGCTCGTCCCGATCCACCATACGACCGCCGCAACAATAACACCTCCCACCCCCGTGAGCGCTCTCCACTGTGTCTTGGACACGCCCGTCGAACCGAGACGGGCGAGATATCCGACTATGAACCCCTCAAGGCCCTTGATGACGAGGGTGCCGGGAGCAAACGCGAAGTAGCCGAGGGACAGGTCCGCGACCATCGAGCCCACTCCGCCCGCAAACCCTCCGACCCAGGGCCCCATCAACAGCGCCGTGGTGTACACCATGATTTCCCCCACGTTGAAGAATCCTCGAGTCGATGGAATGAAGACGCTGAAGACCATGGTTGCTGCTGCCACAAGTGCCGTCGAAACGGCCATGGCCGCAAGATCCTTTCTACCTAGATTCAATATGCTTCAGCGCTTTCACGCGCGCGCGCCCAGAATACTCCCGCCCAGCTTGTCAGCCACGGGAAGAAGATAATGCTCCAGACGAAGATATCGAGGGCGGAGAGCTGCCGGACGAGTCCGGTCGCACTGCGGACGAACCATGCCCCACGATGAACGTCGCCTGGTTTCTCTTCGGCAGACAAGCTCTTCCCACGGTCTCTGCGACAATATATAAGTCGGAACCTATATATCGGCGTTAGCGAGGCAGTGGCTTGCCGTCCTTCGAGTGCGCAAACTGCCCGAAGAAGTTCGAGAGCAATGCGCTGGACGCGAGGTGCGTCCGATGCGGTTCCGCTCTGTTCCTTTCGAGTGCGGGCACAACGAATCCCAGTCGAGCAGAGGTGGAATCGCTCCCACCCGGTGTCTGGAGGTTCAGAGGTTTCCTCCCCGAAGTCGCTGACAATCACATCGTAAGCATTGGTGAGGGTGGGACCCCGATGCTTGCCGCGAGAAGGTTGGGGGAGGAGATGGGTTTTCAGCATCTGCTCCTCAAGGATGAGACTAGGAATCCTACTGGGTCGTTCATCGACAGGGGGTCGACCGTCCTCATGAGCCTAGCCAAAGGAAGAGGCGTCAAGAGAATCTCGTGCGTTACCACAGGCAACCTCGGTGCCTCTCTCGCGGCATACTCGGCAAAGGCGGGGGTCGAGACGGAGATTAGGATCCTCCCTAATACCGACCATGGAAAGCTGTACCAGATGATTGCGTACGGAGCGAGAGTCGAGATATTGTCAAGGACTCCGCACAAAGTCCGTCCCGAAGCCGATGCCATTTCCATCTCTGCGGCGAACCCTTTCATCTTGGAGGGCGAGAAGACTACCGGTCTCGAGATGATTCACGACCTCGGTTGGAAGCAGCCCGACGCGATAGTCGTCCCGGTGGGGACCGGGGGACACCTGGCAATGATCTGGCGAAGCCTTCTCCAACTGCACAGAGGGGGTCTGATCGAGATACCTTCATGCAAGCTCATCGGAGTGCAGCTTCAAGCCTCGGCCCCAATCGTCGAAGGGCTGCAAGCGAGCAGGCGGATGGCGTCAGACGAGAAGCCGCTCACCGAGCTAGAGGAGTCAGAGCCAATCTTCAAGCGCGCGGCCGTCGAGTCCATAAGAGAGTCAGGTGGCTACGGGATAGAGATCTCCGCCAGAGAGGCAATTCAAGGCACCAGCCTCCTTGCAAGGACCGAGGGAATCTTCGCGGAGCCTGCCTCCGCATCAGTCGTGGCGTCGCTGAAGCTAATCAAGGACGGCGGTCTCCTGGACCCCAGCGACACAATAGTGTGCGTCATAACCGGATCAGGGCTGAAGGACACAAAGACGATCAAGATCCTCTCCAGGACGGCCAAGCATGTGGTCACAAGGGAGGACTTGATAATCAAACCCGTCCAGATGGGCCGGACAAAGCTCAAGATCCTCAGGGCGCTGTCAGACCAGCCTTGCTTCGGATATGGCATCTGGAAGGCCCTCTCGAAAGAAAGGAGCATCACGACCGCAAGTGTCTACCAGCATCTGTCAGAGCTCGAGGGAATCGCCCTGATAAGGCGTTCAGGTGTTGTCAGGGCGAAGGGCAGGGAGAGGATCCTCTACGAGATAACGAGGAAGGGTGCCGAATTTCTGAAGATAACTCGGTCGCGGGAAGGGAGATTTGTCGTAGATTAGGTCCGAACGCTCTCCCTGGCGCATTAGAGAGAGGACTTGCTCCTATGCCTCAATGGCGGGCCAGGTCAGAGGTTCGCTGTGGCTCTGGTTATCGGACCGCGCACAAGAGTTTAGTACGTCTATCCCGGCTGAATCCAGATCATGGGGCTTGGCAGGTTCATAGGGGGTTCCGCTCGCAAGAGGGGCGAGCCGGTTGCTCAGGAATCCACTCCCGTCCCGCCAGATGCGCACGTGGTTCCAACTTCGCTCAAGCAAGAATACGATATCGTCCCGTTTCACGTCTACCATCCAAATCCGTACGACGCAATCACGATACTCAGGCACAAGAAGAAGGCGCACGAGTGGCTCGTTGCTGGCTGGTACATCGACACCTATCGGGAGGGTGGTACGGTGAAGGGCCTGATGTACCGCAAGGTGCAGACTGACCAGGACAAGGAAGTGGTGATTAACGAGCTGAAAAGGCAGGACAAGGAAGCGATCGCAAAATTCTCTCTTAATCAGAACTGAGAGATCCTGTCGCTTTTTCGAGCCTCCGATCACTCGCTAATTTCTGGCCTCGACCTTCTCAGCCGGCCTCTCAACAATCCCCTCGGCGATGAGTCTGCCGAGTTCAGTCAACATGACCTGAGTCTTTCCCCTCGGCCCCACGTGTGCCTGGACCAGCCCCTGCGTAATCAGCCCCTCCGCTTTCGCATTCCCGTTTATGTGGTACGACATCAGTGGGAGGCTCATCCCAGTCCTTTGAGAAAGTTCCTCGAGTGAACTGCAACAGTCCGGCTGGTCCTTGAGGAACCCTAGAATAGCCAACTTTCGTTCGGGGAGCAGTCTGTAGTACGAAAATTTGAGGACCGGAAACATCGACACCCTGTCGCCTTCAACGTGGAACGCCTTTAGCCCGTTCACGAACGCCGCTGCAAGAGAGGCGGACATTCCCATCTTGTCCCCCGACGAGACGTTGACAAGAAGACGGTCATCGCTTGTCTCCCTTTTGATCTGGGCGAAGGCTCTGAACATGCCTTCCAAAAGATTTCCACGGATCTCGACCGGATGAAGGCCTATCCTGAACTTCTCGAGTTCCTTCTTCAGCTCCTCGGCCTTACTCAGATTCCCACCAGTGTGAATGAGGTAGATTTTCTCCGTGGGGAACTCCCTTATCCCCAGATAGATGGCGTCGAAGTTGTCTCCGAGAGGCGCGATGATGCTGTACTTTTCCACGAGAAGCCAACTTAAAGCACATCCTATTAAACATTAGTGATAGTTTAATTTTCAACCTAGAGTTAAATGGAAAATTTAATCCTTGAACAAAAGGCGTATATATCGGCAGACTACGCAAAATTCAGTGAGAAAAATTGGAAACAAAGACCGTATTGCAACTGGAAGGCGCTGAATTTGACAAAGAGGTTCTGAAGTCCAGCATCCCGACCGTGGTTGATTTTTACGCAGATTGGTGCGGCCCTTGCAGGATGGT
>JACPTA010000058.1 GCA_016193005.1 Nitrososphaerota archaeon
CGGACCGAAATCTTCTCTGGCCCAGTCAGGTTGAGAATCATCGGCGGCGAGCGCGCCAAGCGGAGGGAGCGAATGGCAATTTCGCTGGCGTCTCCCTGCCATATCACGTTGACGTAGCCCATGTTGAGGTCGATGGGCCTTCTCTCAATCACTGCTTTCGCGATGTCGTGAAGCACCCCGTACCTAAGTTCGACCGCGTAGTTCAGGCGCAGTGTCACGACTCGGGTCCCGTACTTCCGCGAGAAGTGTTCGAAGATCCTCTCTCCTCCGAGTCTTGATTGTGCGTACTCTCCCAACGGCATAGGGGCGTCGCGCTCCTTTGAACCTTTCGACCTCACTGAGACGAATGGATAGACGTTGCCGGTAGAAAAGTGCACGATACGGGAATCCCTGAACTTCTCCGCAATCCTTCCAGGGAGGTATGTGTTGAGAACCCACGAGTCGTGTTCTCTGCCCGTGGTGCCGAACTTCTGGGCCGCCATGACGACCACGTTTTCGATGTTCGGGAGGGCTCTCAGGCTGTCCTCATCAAGCAGATCGGCGGCGACGATTTCGACCCCAGCGGATTGCAGTCTCTGCCTGACCCCTCTCGACGAGAACTTGGAAACTGCGATGACTCTCTTTTGAATGCCTGCCGCATCAATCGCGCTCTTGAGCATGAGGGTTAGGCTGGGGCCCATCTTCCCTCCAGCCCCAAGCACCATGAAATCGCCTTCTGCACTCCTCAAGAATTTGATGAGTTTGCTCGAAGCGGTAGTCAGCTCTCGGTCCAGGTCTTCCTCGGACAGGCTGCTGGTCGAGACCATCCCTCTACCTGAAGAGCTCTCCCTCGAGTGAATCCACCGAATAATTCTAGGTCGACAGTTAGTAAAACCTTATGTAGGGTTTATCGGTCTGATACTATTTCCAAGTTCGAGGTTCTTGAAGAGACAATCAGTCGGTCTCGAATCGAAAGTTGTCAAGTTGGAGGGAGACAACTTCGAGATGGGGTTCCAATACGGACAGAAGTGTCGTGCCTCGATTCGGAATTGCATCAGGTTGAACTACTCGGTGACCAAGTTCTACTCAAACCTGACCAGAGAGCAATGTGTCAACCAAGTTAGGAGTTCTTTGCCTCTCCTCGAGAGGGAAGTCCCCAACCTTTACGATGAGATGAGGGGGATGGCGCAGGGCGCCCGAATCGGGCTCGAGGACATCGCCGCCTTGAACTTTCACGGCCGCGACCTCGCTGGTGGATGCACGATGGTGCATATCGACAGGAGTCTGTGTGAAGGGAATCGCTCCATCACGGGCCAGACCGTCGACTGGACACCCTCGCTGGCTCCGTATTACCACGTGGTTCATCGAAGGCCGCGGAAGGGGGCGGAGACGATTCAGTTCACTTTGACAGGAGTTCTCGGTCTTGTTGGGAAGAACATGCACGGAATGAGCGTCTTCATGAACATACTCCTGACGTCGGAGAAGATTGCAAAGGGAGTTCCCGCCTACCTGATGCTAAGACTTGCAATGGAGGAGAAGAATATTGACGACGCATTGAAGGTACTCCGGGGGAAGAACAGGGCTTCGCCGTTCAACTACTTGATTTCGGACGCGTCCGGGGAGGCGTGCAACTTGGAGGCGAGCCATGAGCATTTCCTTCCCGAGAGGATCAAGAGTGGCTATTACGTACACACCAACCACTGCATGAACGAGCCCATGAAAACAGGGGACATGTACGTCGAGCTTAGCAGATCGGACGAAACACTTCGAAGATATGCGCGCATGAGAAACCTACTTGGCGGGCTGACGAAGACGAAGAAAGCCGACCTGCGGGGCCTTTTCGGTCTCCTGAGGGACCATGAGAACCACCCTGACTCAATCTGTAGGCACCCGAGAGAGAACCTCTCCCCTGAGGGGAGAATGTGCACAATTGCAGCGGTACTTAGCAAGGAGAGGGAAATGGGGATATGGGTTGCTGAGGGAAACCCTTGCAGTACAGAACCCGTGTTCTACCCAATCAACTCCTAGGGAAGGGCCTTCGATTGGTAGGACTGAAGCAGTTATCTCGATAGTAAAATTCTGGAAGGCGCAAGACTATTGAGAATTCTTCAACACTTTGATGTCTATGACATGGTAGCCAGTCGCGCCACTGGGAAATGGGACAGAGAACTGGGCGGTCTGAACAGCACCTGTCTTGTCGGTCGCCCTGACTGCTAGCCTGTACTCCCCCGCCGCCGGCGGGTTCCATTGCGCAGACCAGAGTACCCACGTATACTGCGAGAGTGGGTCCTTCACGCTTGCTTGCGTCCAATTGAGTCCCCTGTCTGTGCTCACCTCAACCTTCTCAACTCCCCTGTCACCTGCGAAGGCTATTCCTGCGATGGGGACGGTTCCGTCCAGCATTATGCTTGACGTGCCAGCGATGTCAAATCGAAAACCGATGTCACTCTCGCCTGGAATAACGATGGACGAAGATGTCTCGTACTCCGCGTTGTTGGCCCACCCCCTCCTCTGCCAGTAGCCTTCGTAGACGTTGTTGACGAGGTCGACCTCTGTAATCCATTTCGCGTTCATCATTCCATAGAGACCCGGCACCACCGCCCTCAGGGGATAGCCGTGCTCCTTTGGAAGGGGGACCCCGTTCATCTCATACGCCAGGAGAGTACCGTCGAGGAGGCCCCTCTCGATAGGAATGCCCACATCGTATCCGTCGGCGCACTTGAAGACTACGTACTTCGCGTCTTGCTTGATTCCCGCCCGGGCTAGAATGTCCTTCAGACGCGACCCTTTCCACTTTGCCGTGCTGATCAAGTTGTCCCCGATCTTGCTGCTGATGCACTCAAGGGTGTTGTACTGCTCGACTGCCGGCATCGACAAAAAGTCATCGTAGGTCAGCGTCAAGGGTTTGTCAACTAGGCCCGAGATTGAAAGTGTCCACTGGTTGGCGTTCACTTCGGGAACGAAGATGGCGATGTCGACGCGGTAGAACCTGTCATTTTGCGTCACCTCCTGACTGTAAAGAGAGGAGACGGTCGCAGGCACGTTCAGCTGACCTTGTCGGGGAAGCAGCACCTCAAGGCCATATGCCAGCAGAGTCCCTGCAACGACCGCGGCGATGCCAGATTTTATGATCAGCCTCCTCTTTCTGCTGTATCCTCCCTTCATGGAATCTACGGCCTTGCATTCGGTTGTCTGTGCAGGAAGAAACCTATTCTGAAACGACGAAAGCACGATCCCGAAAGCGAGGTTTGGAGGGAAGAGGTAGGCCACGACGAGCGGCATGAGGGGAATCTGATTCAAGCTGTGAGTTGCACCCAGAAACAGCAGTGTAAGTGCCGCCATGACGGCACATGCGATCAGCGAGAAGGCGGACAGCCTAAACGAGCCGCTCCTCCCCGAGAAATGAGTAGAGCTTCGAAAGAGAATCGTCGCCAGAACCCCGTAAAGAATGAGGTTGACAGCTATCGCTCCAGCCAGCGTGGCGTACTTCGCGAGGTACCCAAGACTCTGTATCGCGCTTGACCCCACCTGGCCTGGGGTGACGGCGAAGAGTGTCTCCGAAGCAAGCTCCGGTAGAAACACCCCACCAACGAACAGTCGGAGAACAAACGAGACAAACAGAGCCACGCCCCCGGCCACCACACCTACGAGGAAGACTCTCTTCCCGTTCGAGACCATGCTAAGCCACCGCCAACCAAGGAACCATTCTTTGCATCTCCCTCTTAACGATTTGGATGCTAAATCCGTCAAGAATCATATATGAGCAAATCTCAAGATTACGCTCAACTGCATTACAAATTTCTTCCTAATCCGGTTCGCAGAAATAGGTGGCTACTCTAGGTCGAAGTTCAATTTCTTGGATATCTCCTCGAACAAGTCAATTCGCGATTCAAGCCAAGAGTTCAGGAAGTACGTCATCCCGTAATGTTCGCCCCTGGTGATTACCAGGGAATTTTTCAGCAATACGTCGACGTGGTGCTTGATTGCCCGGTATTCCAGATTCAGCTTGGCCGCGAGTTGGTTGAGGTTGCTAGGACGGTTCTTGAGCTCGTGGATGATGCGCGCCCGATTCTCGCCGCCTCTCGTCCCTCCCAGAAGGTACCAGAGAAGGCGGCGCAGTTCCGGATCGTCCGGCATCGAGCGCCAGCGACCCAATTTGGTATTTATCCGTTGAAGTGGGACAGGAAGCTGAAGAGATTATGAAAAACACTTAAACGGCGAATCGACCAAATTTCAGAAGTCTTGCTTTTCATGATGCAGCTAGCCGTAGCACTCGCAGGAATCAATTCGGCGATACTGATCGTATTGATGTACATTTATGGTCGAATCATGTTTCGAACAAGGGCGATGTACTCGGTAGGCCTCTTCGTCTTCGCGGTCCTTCTGTTGCTTCAGAGCCTAGTCACCGGAATAGGATACGTCACGATGGAGTCCTACTTTGGAGATGAAGCGCTCCCAATGATGTCGATAGTACAGGGTCTGGAGCTCGGGGGCTTGATCGTGCTGGCAAGGATCACGCTTTGAGCTTGGAGGTCGAGAATGGGCACGAGGAGAGGAGCCTCGGTGCTAGTGATCAGGGGGTTGGGAAGAAATTTTCGGTGGGAATCTGCGTTTCAGATTCCGCATCGAATCTTGGGAGACTAGTGAGTGTAATCGAAGGGGAGAGCTTCCCCGAAGGCCATAGTCTGGAGAAGGTGATAATTGTTGCGAGCGGGTGCGATACGGCTACCCTCGCCTTTCTTCGTAATCTATTAGACGGCGACAGGAGGGTCGCCCTGATTGAAGAGCCTCGGAGATACGGAAAGGCTGCCGCAATCAACAGGATACTCGACTACTACGTAGGCGACTTCCTTGTCCTTGTCAATGGAGACGCGCTACCTGCGACGGGCGCGATAGGAAAGTTGCTGCTCTCGATATCGGGGAACCACCGAGTTGGGATGGTCGCCGCTCGTCCCATCTTTGAATCTGGTGGGGGTTCGATCTCGGACGTACTTGAGTTGATGTGGACTGCTCACAGCGACTGCTCCCGCCAACTCAATCACCAAGGGATAAGCAATCAGTGCAGCGATGAGTTGATGGTTGCGAGGGCAGAGGCGATCCATACGCTGCCACAAGGGGTTGTCAACGATGGAGCGTACCTAGCAGGAACTGCCTACTCCCATGGCTACAGCATAAAGTTCTGTTCCGAAGCTGTAGTTCAGATAGACGTACCCAAGAGTTTCATCGCCCTAATCCAGCAGAGACGAAGGATAATCTTTGGGCACCTTCAGGTCTGGAAGCTCGTGGGCAAACCACCGCGAACTGTCGAGACGCTCCTTCTTACCTCTCCCCTGACGAGTCTCAAGGTGGTGATCAGAACGTTGGGAAGTATCCCGCGACTAATCTTGGCACTTCCACTGGCAGCAGTAATTGAAATGGTCTCGATTCCTGCCGCGATAATTGACAGTCTGATATCAACAAGGAAACATGCTGTGTGGCAGAGGAATGGAACCTAGCCGAACAAAGCTCGACATCTCACCGCAGGATGTCGAGAGGATAGCCGTTCTCTGCGATGTTGCGAAGGTCAATCGAGCGATGCTCACTCTGAAAGACGTGGTCTCGCTCACTAACCTAGACGCCAGTGAGGAGGAGCTCGAGAGGCTCTGGGTAAGCAACGAGGCTCTGAACTCAACTTACTCAGTCAACTCGGGCCTCATCTTCGAGAAGAATCTTGGTGTCGACCCTGAGTTCGGGAATAGGGTCGCGAATCTTCAGAACGGTACCCAAGCGAATTGGAACTTCCAGCAGGCCCGCAGATTCACATCA
>JACPTA010000038.1 GCA_016193005.1 Nitrososphaerota archaeon
GGTTTACGCTACCACGCGCCACTGGGATGCGGAACTTTACACAGGTGATGAAGAGCTTCGCCAGCTGAAGTACGTAACTTTCGTGTAGAGCTCTGCTCTTTTGTGTAGGCTATCTGGCTATCGATTCTGGTTGAAGGTAAACCCGGCGATAGATCCAAGAGTTACTGAATCGTTGTCTCCTCAGAACTCCGCGCTCCGCCAGTCGGGATAGATAGGTGGAAATCGTGCTCAGTTTGACAGGTTGGTTGTGCCTTTCTTCGTATGTCTTGGCCAAATCGGATGAAGAGAAGTCGTTGACAGAGAACTCGGAGTTGATTAACGCTTGGAGCTTGCCAAAGAATGTTTGATCATCGGGATTAGGCTGGAGCGATGTATTCAGCGGTGCGTCCATCAGCTCCATCAAGTCGACAAGTTTGGCAATCGTGTCGCGGGTCAAGGTGCCTTGCACGGCCAACGTGTATTTCGTTCCCCTCTCGTCTTGAAACTCGATCCGAACCTTCTTGCGCAAGGACGGTAGCCCACGAGCCTTGGTTGGTAAAGCATGTAATGGTGTGAACTTGTGAACTTGTTGGTAAGATTGGTTGACCTAGGTGATGAGACGTAATTCGCCATTCACAGTAGTTCACTAGAGAGAGTTAGAGATGAGG
Source organism: Nitrososphaerota archaeon (assembly GCA_016193005.1). Classification (GTDB taxonomy): domain Archaea; phylum Thermoproteota; class Nitrososphaeria; order Nitrososphaerales; family Gagatemarchaeaceae; genus JACPTA01. The sequence continues at coordinate 648 of JACPTA010000038.1, forward strand.
TTAGATTGGCTCGAGTGGAAAGTTGGGGGTGTGTCACGAGGATTCTGGTGACTAAAGGGCCTGCATTGGTTCCACTGGAAACAAAGGGGTGTTTTTCAGCCGATTTAGTTGGCTTCGTTCACAATGGTTGACAGGTGGGGCCGGCCCCTACGTTTCCATTGTATCGGTCGCTAGGAGGATCTCTCGTGTAGTATCCAGTGTTAATGAAGTAGTTGTAATCTCTTCTAGACTATCGATTATTAGTTATCGTAAATCGCGCCAAGAACGAGCACCTATCATGCTTAACAAACCTCATCCTGAGCACCAAGATTACTTTCCAACGGAAGTGGAGGGGCGGAGCCCTCATCTAACCAATGTTTCCACTGCACAGCGACTACCCGCCGACATCACACAGATATTCCGCAAAGCCAAGGAAGGCAGAGTCCTATTCGCCGACCGCAACGCACTCCTGCCCGAATACCTTCCAAAACACCTCCCCTTCAGAAACCAACAGATTAACGCGGTCGCTGAGGTCCTCGCCCCGGCTCTGCACGGATCCAAGCCGTCCAACCTCCTCCTGTACGGAAAGACGGGAACGGGCAAGACCGCCGTCACCAAGCTCGTGCTCTCCAAGCTACAAATGCAAGGGGTGCCAAAACTGACAGCCTCTTACATCAACACCCGCATAGCCAACACCGAGTACAGGGTCCTAGCCGAATTCGCGGCAACCTTGGATGTCAAGATCCCCTTCACAGGACTCTCCATCGGCGAAGTCACGAGTAGAATATTCAGCATGATCCGCGACAAGGGCGCCTACGCAATTCTAGTCCTGGACGAAATCGATTACCTAATCAGCAACTACGGCGATGACATACTTTACGAGTTCACGAGAGCAGGAGAAAGAATCAGTCCAGGGTTCCTTGCAATCATTGGCATATCCAACAACCTGCAATTCAAAGAAGCGCTCAACCCAAGAGTTCTCACGAGCCTGGGAGAAGAAGAATTGATATTTCCTCCCTACACGGTACAGGAGCTCAAGGCCATCTTATCAGACAGAAGCCAAATTGCCTTCCGCCCTGGGGTCGTTCTGCAGCCTGCGGTAGGCCTCTGTGCAGCCATGGCAGGGTCCGAACATGGCGACGCCAGACGGGCCGTAGACCTGCTCCGAGTCGCTGGCGAGGTGGCAGAGAGAGAGGGCTTGCAAAGAATTGACGAAGAATGCATCAGGAAGGCCTCGCAAAAGGCCGAACACGATCGAGTCGAGGAAGCGCTCCGTTCCCTGCCAGTACAAAACAAACTGATACTGCTGGCGGTGTCGAAGTTCAAAGAGGGGACCAACACCGGACAACTCTATCTGTCTTACACCGCACTGACAGCGAGAGCAGGTTTGGAGGCGCTCACACAAAGAAGAGTCAGCGGGATTCTGGCTGAACTGGACCTCCTCGGGTTGGTCGAAGCAGCCGTGATAAGCAAGGGTCGACGGGGCCGCACAAAGAGAATCAAGCTGATCATCGACCCAATCACCCTTGACAGGGTGCTGCGCGAAGACCCAGACTTGGCAATCAACTAGTCGAAGCTATCTCTGGCAAAACTCCTCTTTATCACGTCCAAAGTCGACAACTCAACTAGGGGTACTATCGAAGGCGTTGGCTCCAAGCCCATATTGACTTGAAATGGAGTCTGGGCCTGCCAGGTCCCTGAGTTCACCAGAACAGTTCCCCGATACTCAACCAAATCGACCGCGTGAACATGGCCCGCGTGAAATACATCCGGAACAGGATCAATGACCAGCATATCGCGCACCTCTGGCGATAAGGCCGTCCTCTTGCCATAGATTGGCGCGAGGTGTCTCGACTTCAGCAGCACCTGCATCGCTCCAGCCGGCTTGCTATACGAGAGGTCTGGAACGGTGGCGATAATATCATCCAAACTTCTCCCGTGATAGACCAGAAAGGTCACACCATGAAGCTTCACGTAACATGGGTTACCCAACAGCTTAACATTTTGCATTTCGCATAGGGTTCTCGCTACGTCACCCGAAATCGCGGGTTGCGGAAGCGCCTGCCTCACTGAATCGTGATTACCAGGCGACACCAAGACTTGTATGTTTTTGGGAATCCGCGAAAGAAACTCGGTTGCAAGAGCATACTGTTTTGTCAAGTCTCTCTCGCTAAGCTGGTACTCCTGACCGGGGTACACACCTATGCCATCCACAACATCTCCAGCGATAATGACATACTTCACCCTACTCGCAATATCAGCATCACCGAGCTTACCGTTCAACCACAGAATGAATCGCTCGAAATCTTCTTGAAGAAACATACGACTCCCGGTATGCAAGTCCGACAAAAGGGCAACGTAGACCCTGTGCCCCGAAGTCGCAGGTCTCCTGACAGGAACATCAGGCACCATCACCGAATTCGCAAAGAACACTCCTTCACGCGATTTCGACCCTTCGAGAACCACAAAGCTGTCAAGTGGAACCCGGAGCACCGCGTCTGAAGCCTTGTCAAGACAGACTGCCCTCATACTGCCAGTAGGGTCATCCAACACGACCTCCACCATCCCCCTGCGGCTATTCCGAGAGGAGACCAACCCCCCGACCTTGATTCGTTGTTTCTCGCTCGCTCTGTTCGCCGACTCGATCGACGACAATCCTTTAACATCTGGCCTGCGCTCCGCTATGTTGA
>JACPTA010000068.1 GCA_016193005.1 Nitrososphaerota archaeon
GCCTGCATTATGATTCGGTTGTCACAGATTTGAACCCGAAGGGATAAATTCTCGGCGGCCGCACCTTTCACTATTCCAAAAGACGCAGTAGAGAAACATTTCAACAAGTTTGTAGAAGAACAACAGTAATGAAGTCTTTCCTCGCTCAGCACATCGCTTCGAGCATGCCACTCCGAGAATAGGTCGGACTGCATTGGGTAACTCGCGCAAACGAAACGAGTTAGTCAAGAGGCACCATATGAGTCCTCGTTGTGATTACTCTTGGTACTAGCCATCACTGTGGTTCTGCGATCCTAGACGTTCGTAAGCTGGATTTGTGCTAATTTTTTCTCTATGTTCTTACTTATTTGTTCATATGATTCGATGCGCTCTTGCAGTATGTCTATCCGAGCGTTTCTAACGCCTTGTTGCTGCTTCACCCACTTAACTATCTCCTGCATCTTTGTGACGCTCGGAACGATTAAGAGGAAAAAGCCAAGATTGTCAAAGACAAGGCCAGCAAAATATAGATAGTCATCCAATTGAGAAATTATTTTCTGGTCAACCTCAGCTCTTGATTCAGGACTATCATGAAAAACGCGTAGGTCTGCCAGGATTGCCCCCTTGAACAATTTTGGATTGCTGGTCCAGAAGGCAAACAGAGCTCTTCCCTCAATCATCCTCGCTAACCTTCTTTTGACAGTTTTGCTTGCTAGACGGAGTTCCTTAGCGACTGCAATGTATGACTTTCTAGGATTTCGATGAATATTGCTAATTATTTCCCAATCCGTTTTTGATAGGCTGATATCGCTTTTGGGAACTCGTACACCAGAGACAACCATATTTTCTGCATTCGATATTCTGGCGATCAATTCAACCTGTTTCTCAAAAGATTGCTCGCTCTCACCAGTGAGGGTGACGCCCAACAAAGTGCCAAAATAATTGCGAATAACCAGCACGTCCTCCATTAGCCTTAGCTTCGGTATCAAATCATCTTTAGATTGGGGTGGAACATCGAACGATAGCATGACTGAATAAAGACCCAAGACGTTGGGCGGTGGGACGAGCCACCAACCTTGCCACAAGCCTAGTTGACGTAGCCTAGCCATCCTATTCTTTACAGTATGTTCATCGACCCTGAATTTCTTGCCTATTACCCTAAGTGACCTTCTAAAATCACTCAGAAAAAGCTGAGATAGGTCTTGACCTTGGATAAGCTCCCTGAGAATCTTGATGTCGAGCTTGTCCAGTTCAGTCAATTCTTTCAATGAAATTAGATATTTCCCTATAAAGATGTCTAGTTTCAGTAAGAAGATTCCGTGAGTAGCTAAGACCTTACGGACCAAATAGCAGGCGAGGTGAAAGAGATGGAGAAAGTTCGAACGGCGTTTTGCGCGCTCAGAGTCCACGTCGCGAATCTCGCTACTATGGCAGCAGTCACAGCCAGTTCTGCGCCACCGGCAGTTCAGACCGCCACACTCAAGACCGCCGAAGAGGTAGTGCGTTTCTGCTGCTGAAGACTGACTCTGTCGCTTCCTACGCTAAGGGGTACAGTTAGAGATGACCCATCAACAAGAAATGACCGAGGGCAATACTGACCTGCCATGCGGAAACCTACTCATTGGCATAACGGGCTCCGTGGGAGCTCTAGCTGTACCCCACTATCTTTCTTTGCTCAGGCAATCTTTCGCTAAGGAAATTCATGTAATGATGTCACGAGCAGCGCAAAAGTTCTTGTCTCCCTATGCAATGAGACTGTTATCCGGCCATAGGGTTTTCACCGATAGCTTCCAGATTACGACCGAGGTCAAAGTACCACACATTGAGCTTACGAGGCGTGCAGACCTCTTTCTGATCATGCCAGCCACAGCTAATATCATCGGGAAGGCGGCCAATGGTATTTGTGACGACCTGATTTCGACGAGTATTGTCGCATGCCAGGCGCCAGTTGTCTTCGTGCCCTCTATGAACGAGGTGATGTGGTCGAACAGAGCTGTTCAGCAAAACATACAGAAACTGAAGACCTTCGGCTATTATGTGCTCGAGCCGACGTGCGGGTACGAGATAACCGATATGAAGCAGACTTTTGGCGCGATGCCCACGTTTGCGAGTATCCTCGAGCAACTGAAGCAGATTTTTGTAGTGAAAAATGGATAAGCTATGGGTACTACGAAATACGAAAGTCGCCGTTACATCACAGCAACGCCGATTGAATTCCTACTACTGACCGCGACTGAGAAACTCTAGAACCTTCTCGTTGAACAACTCAGCCTTCTCGAAATGTGGGAAATGGCCGGAATCAGGGATTGTGACCACTTCGCTGTTTGGCATTGACTTGGATAGTTCCCTGACGATAGCATGGAGGACCTTCGGACCATTCGCGCCTTTCACTAGAAGGGTTTCCGCCGAAATCCGACCAGCATCCTTCTTTACAAAGATCGGAAGCTTAGTCTCTACCTCTCCAATTGTCTTCGAATTTTCCTTCAGCATATCTCTCACATTCTGTGGCAGATTTTCGAGAGCTCTCTTCCTGCCCACGAATCCGTCGGCAAAAAGTCTGATTGCAAGGTCGAGGTCACCTCGGTGATATGCGTCCAGCATGGGATTGATGAATTTCCTCGTGAAGCTCCCGGCTGAAAGAGCTGTTGACGGGGACCGGATAAGGAGCGACAGCAGTTGGGCTGGATTCTTGGGATCTTTGACAAGCAGAGTCAAAATCCCTGGTTCGACGAGTACGAGCTTCTTGATGAGTTCTGGGCTCTTGGCCGCCAAGTAAGCTGCGATGAACCCGCCGTAAGAATGTCCGATAAGGTGGACGGGAGGAAGACCTAGACTCCTGATCAGCCCCTCCAGATCCTTGGTGTTGTTCTGGATTGTGCTCTCAAGGATGTTCTCTCCGTTGTTATTGGGGTGCGCATGGCGCCTGCTGTACGCTATCACCCGGTATTTTTTCGAGAATGGAGCGACTTGGGCATTCCAAGCCCGAATGTCAGTTGGAATTCCGTGCACAAAGACGACGGGCTGACCTTCACCATTTTCAGAGTAGGATAGTCCTATTCCGTCAACTTCTGCGGTAGGCAATCGATGTGAGTGCCCATGGAGAACCTATTATCTGTTGCCAGCTGATTCGGTCAGGCTGAGACTGATTTCCCCGATAGGCAGTCCGTGCAGACACAATCAGAGGCTATCAGGGAAATCTCTCTTCTCCGCTCGGGGGGAACTTCGACCAACGTACACCAGCAGCCTAGGAGGCCCTTGCATTCGAAGGTCGACCCGCAGATCCCGCACTGTAGAGCTCTGGACAACGCCCCCTACCCACCATCTTCGGATAAAACATTATTTCGAGGTTCAGTATCTTGGACCCTATTGAAAATCTGTGCACTATTCTCAGACTATGATGGTACTCTTGCGCCGGTGACGCTCTCGCGTGAAAAATCCAGAATCCCCGCCAAATTAGAAACGCTTCTCGGAGAGATTTCCGTGCAGATACCCGTAATCATCGTGACCTCCAAGGACTTCGACTTCGTCTACCCGCGGACCAAATTTGCGAAAGCTTGGGCATGCGTTTCTGGGCTCGAAGCGAGGCTCAGCGACGGAACAATATACGCCTCAGATGGCCTCCGCGACCTTGAGGGGCTCTTTGAGGAGGTCAGAAGGCTGGGTTTCAGTGGGTCTATGTTTGAATGCAAGAGAAGTCGCGACGGAAAGCTTCTGGGATTCTCAATCGACTGGCGAGGTGGCAGGAAGCCAAGTGAAGAACTGCTGAACAGAGTACTGAAGCTCTCTACTGGTAGAGTCTTCGTTGACTTTAATACAGAGAATCCCTACGTGGACTTTTATGCCGGACCTCCTCAAAAAGGGAAGGCTGTCAGGAGATTGAGAGATATCTTGCAGCTCCAACTTGCAGCTCCAAGAAGCAATAATATTTATAGGCGATTCCCGTCAAGATAACAGTGCCTTCAGGGCGGCGGAAGTGAGCGTAGGTGTCTCACACGGACAGCCGCTCTCTGGCCTGGATTGCAAGTATATAGCGCGTGATCATGAATTGCCTCGGCTGCTCTCATCGTTGCTCAAGAGAAAGATGGATTTCTCTCCTGCCATGGTAAGGAGGAGGGGTTGATGATGTTAAGAGTGGGAGTCATCATCTACCAGACGAGCCTGACCAAGGGGCAGGAGCTCGTCGCCCAGCGGATGGTGGCGGAGTTCAGGCGACAGGGCTATGATGCATTCCTGATTACGAGCGTATTTCACGATTCTGAGCTGGTTGTCCTGACCGATGATGTTGTAGGTCGAGGAGGCTACGTCCAGTTCTTTGACGAGAGACTCGGTATTCCAGTAATCAGGGTGAACAGCGAGGCGGCCACTTGGCCCCCAAGGAGAACGGCGTTGAGGGACTTCACAGCCATCCTTGGACGGATAGTCGGGGAGCTGAAACTGAATGTCCTCATCACCCACTCGACGCTCTGGAACGGGCCAGAGGAGGTGCTGAAGTTCATTCAGTGGAAGAGGAAGATGGCCGAGAAGGGGTCCCCCGATGGGGTGCCTCTGTTCCTCCACATGAGCCACTTCCAGGAGGCAAACGAGGAGAGATACCTCCTCTCAGAAAGGTCATTCAGGGAGGCCTGGAACAATGTGAGTCTGACGCAAATCGTCAAAGAATGCGACCTCGTTCTGGTTACTACGCCGATTGAGAGAGAGCTCATGGTCGGTTTTGGCGCCGAAAAGGGGAAATGCTTTCTCTTCCCCGGCGGGATTGATGAAGATCTCCTCGACTCCTACGCGAGACCCAATGAGTTCAGAGAGAAATTCCACCTGCCAAATCGAGCCAAGTTGGTCTCCTTCCTAGGAAGCGTGGAAGAGAGGAAAAATGTATTGACGATTCTTGAAATTGCGAGGCTGCTCTCCGATAAGAGTGACATCCACTTCGTCATAGCTGGCCGGTTGGAAGGCTCCTACGGAGAGAAGGTTCAGACAGAATCCTCCAGCCTGAAGACCGTCTCGGTGCTGGGGCCGCTCTCGAAGGAAGAGCGGGGTGAGCTTATCGCGACCAGTTTTGTCAACATCAACATGAGCAGGGCGGAAGCCTTGGGCCTTTCGCAGATGGAATTCATGTCCGCAGAGGTTCCTGTCATCACCTCAGGAGTGGGGGGACAATCTTGGGTCGTGAAGAACAACTCCACCGGTATTATCGTCAACGGTCCCGATGACGTGAAAGGAGCGGCAGACGCCATATCGCGCCTCGCTGATCACACCTCGGCAAGGAACAGGCTTGGAAGGGCAGCAGCGCATTCCTCGCCAGGATTCATGATGAGTGGCTTGGTTCATCACCTCTCGAAGAGACTCGAGGATACCCTCAAGAAGCGCACTGACCAGGTGCGAGCGGCCCTCGGCACGCCCTCTCACGAACGTACCGTTGAGGTGTGGGTCAAGAAGGGTTACAGGGTCATCGCGACGGACACGCGGCTCATCATAAGCTCCACGAAGCGGACGAAGCAGGTGGTGCTGGTCCCTTACAACGAAATGACCAAGATAGTGAGTCATGTGAAGGCGTCGATCCGAGTCCTCTTGATTGGACTAGCAGCGACGATTCTACTTCTTGCTGCACGAGCGGCCGAGTTAACCCCCTATTCACCCATGGTTGCGCTCCTCAATTCGCTAACAGACTTCGTCAGGTTGCCTCATCTTCCGAACATCTTGATTTCGTTGCTTCCATTCCTTCCACTCGCGATCTCGCTCGCAATCTTTGGCCTATCCATTGAGGGAGGTTACCTCATGCTCTACGGGGCTTCAAGAAGGGTATACCTGCCCAAGGAATTCTCGAAGGCCCTGAGATTCGTGGATACGATGACTCCCCAGAACCTGTTTGGTGACGAAGCTTGACGAGTTCTATGCGAAACTGAAAGCTGCTACTTCCTCAGGGAACTGACAAGAGCAGCGAGGTCGGGTATCTCGAAATCCGGTCGGTATCCCAGACCGTCGAATGCTCTTTGGCCTTTCCTGTTAATCCAAGCCACCTTAAGCCCGAAGGCCTTCGCCCCAGCTGCGTCCCATGAGTTGCTTGAGACGAAGAGAATCTTCGACTTGGGGACTCTGAGAATCCTAGGTGCAAGGGCATACACCTTTGGGCTTGGCTTGTAAGTTCTCACCAGGTCGACGCTGATTATTTTATCGAACAGGGACAACATGGATGATCTGGCGAGCACCGCGCGGATCGTTTTTTGCGTTCCATTGCTCAGGATGGCTAGAGTTGCTCTACCCTTCATCAGCTTGAGAGCTTCCGGAACTTCTTCGAAGGGTTTGAGTTCCAGGTATGCGGACTGGAGGGATTCCAGTACTCCCCCATTGTAATCGAGTCCCAAGTTTTCCAGGACGAAGCGAATCGCTCTCTCTGTGATGGCCTCGAAATTCGAGTAGTGGTTTGTCAGTGAAGCTCTCCAGGTGTACTCGATCTGTTTCTCCCTGAAGAGCTGGCTCAGTTGGTTGCCCCTTCCGGGGAAGAGTCGCTCACACGTATCCGCAACACTGCTGACATCGAAGAGGGTTCCGTACAGGTCGAAGACGATGGCGTCTCTCAATCTGGGATGCGCTCTAGAGAGGTGGCCGCTGGGCGCCATATATGAGTTGATTGAGCCATGCGAGACCTAAGGACTAAATATCCTACTTCGAGAGTCGCTGACATGGTCGATCAGAGGAGAAAGGTCGTCAGGACCGAAAAGGCTCCGAAGCCCGTAGGTGCGTACTCCCAGGCAATTGTGGCGGGAGATTTCGTCTTCGTCGCTGGTCAAGGGGGGAAAGACCCGAAGACCGGGGAGATGCTGCAAGGAATCGGGGCACAGACTAGGCAGGCCCTGACCAACATCAAGTCCATCCTCCAGGCGGCGGGGACGTCACTCGAGAATGCGACCAAGGTAACTGTATTCATCGCAGACATCAAGGAATTCTCGAAGATGAACGAGGTCTATCTCTCCTTCTTCAAGAAGGACCCACCCGCCAGAGCCACCGTGCAGGTAGTCTTGCCGGAAAGCTGGCTGGTCGAGATAGAAGCCATAGCCCTCCTCCCTAGAAGGAAGAGGTAGGATTCGACTCAAGTGTAGAACTGAACCTTACAGCCGGTCTTCGCCTTCGACATCTCGAAAGCCTCCTTTGCCCTGTCGAGGGTGAAGCGGTGAGTTACGATCGCATCTGCCCGCACCTTCTTCTCTCTCAATAGTCGCAACGCCTGCTCGAAGTGAATCCATCTCGAAGCGTAGGCGCTCAACATCGAGACTTGCCTTCTGACCAGATCTGAGACCGGTAGGGGTACGTCGTCGGGGAAGATGCCGAGGACGAGAATCTGCCCTCCTTTGGCGACGAGTGGGATGGACTGCCGCAACGCGGATGGGGCCCCCGCTGTTACGACGACTATGTCGCAGCCGTAGCCGTCCGTGGAACTCTTGATTATTTCTTCCGCGTTCTCCTTCTCCCAGTTGACCGTCCTGATGCCGAGCTTGTCGCGGGCGACCCCGAGCCTGTACTCGTCGATTCCTATTCCAATGACGGTGATATCGCTGATTCCCTTCGAGCGGAGCACTTCAGCGGAGAACATGCCGAGGGGGCCGGGACCGACGACAGCTGCCTTCTGGCCGGCGTGAACGTCCGCTATTTCGTCCAGGCCGTTGACGACGACGGAGAGGGGCTCGACGATCGCCGCCTCGAGAAACGTGACGTTGTCAGGAACCCCGTGGAGGTACTTTTCGTGGACTGAGACATATTCTGCGAACGCACCGTTGCGATGCATCCCGAGTACCGTGAAGTTCTGACATATGTTCGTGATTCCCATTCTACAGTACCTGCATGAGCCGCAGTACTGGATTGGCTCGCAGACAACCCTGTCTCCGCGGCTGAAGCCGGAGACAGCTTTGCCCACCTCGGCCACCTCTCCTGAGAATTCGTGTCCCATTATCACGGGAATCTTTGCCCACTTTTGGTAGGCCGCGGTGAAGTTGTAGAAGCCAAGGTCACTTCCACAGATTGATGCGGACCTCATTTTCAGCAGGGCTTCGTCGTCTCCTATGCCGTCTGGCTCTGTCTCTATTACCTCGACGCCTGGCTCTCTTTTGACCTTGGCGACCGCCTTCATGCCAGCGCACCGACCGCTCGAACGTTAAAAGAATTGACTATAGAAGCGCTAGCTCGACGTAATAAGTTGGATAGTAAACCCCTTCGTAGCCTTCCTTTATCGCACCAGTTGGGGGCTCAATTTTCTGGAAAAGAGCAAACTCTACGCTCGGGTTCGCCACTCAGATAAAGTTAGGGCCCCACTTTTACCAAAGTATTGAGATGACCGTTGTCCCGAGTATGAGCCAAAGTATCATCGTATAGGCGAGCTTCTCGCGCCGAGAGAAGACAAGCGCTTTTCCTTTCTCATTAATAGAATATCTTATGTAAAAGTCTAGCAGACTAAATGTTCCTGCTATGCCAATCAATCCGAAACTCACAACGTATTCTATCCGCACCACCAATCTGTCCAACCACGACCATGCTTCTAGAGAGGGATGGAAGACGAGGAGGAGACCAGCGAAGACGATGGCGATTGCAACAGCGAAGAGAATCATGGTCCACCGTCTTAGACTCCGAGCCTCCGCGACTGCAGTCTCTACGTCCACTTCCTTCCCGTCAAGCAATCCAAACGGATAGTTTGAACAATGAGAGTCTTAAACTTGATGAAACACTGGTCTATTCTTGCCCCCGGACCTATCACCAAATTAACGAGTGGCCTGCATCATTGAGCCGTTCAAGACGGTTACAGTTATTACAACCACCTACCTCTAACGTGAGCACACTCTATCTTTTGTATCTCCGAGACTTGCCTCGCCTCGTTGGACAGAAGACGCGAGTGAGCTCAACTATTACACCTACTATATGCTTAACGCGACGAAAGAACAGCAGGCCTTTTTCAACACGAGGTGCGGAAGGATGATGTATGTTCTCGACGAGATGAAGGACAAGGGGCTACGCTTCGATGAACTCGTCCTCAAGCTGCCCGAGGGCATCGCGTTCTAGCGTAACTGTCTGGCCGAGACGGTGAGTGGCGCATTAGAAGGAGTGAAATCTATGCAAAGTTGGTTCGTCACGAAATCGTTTCTCTTACGGTAGACAACCTCCGAAGACCCTTCCTCCAAAGTGGACATCGTGAGAGGAGGAAATGTTTCCATTATGGTGGACACATGTTTCTCATTTTGGAGCTCGGCCACGTCATCATCTTTGGGAAGAGCACCAAAGCTTTTAACATCTAGACGGGCTTTTGAGCCCGTGCCAGCGACGCAAACGAGCTCGAGGCTTGTCGGAGAACTTGTCAGGATTTTCGGAGAATCGAGCGTCATGAGCTCTCCTTCCTCACTCGAGGATTACCGGAGAGACATGGCCGACTACGAGGGGATGCCTGTTGTGGTCATCAAGCCCGCCTCCGAGGCGGAGGTCGTGAGGCTCGTGCAGTTTGCGACCAAGAACAGGGTGCCCATAGTTCCGAGAGGTGCGGGGAGCAGCCTGACTGGGGCAGCGGTCCTGGAAGGGGCAATCGTGCTCGACATGCGGAACATGAGCAAGATCCTGAAGGTGGACCTGGTGAACTGGTACGTACAGGTCCAACCTGGAATCTCGCTAGACGACCTAAACGTTGAACTGAAGAAGCAGGGCTTCTTCTTCCCTCCCGACCCGGCGAGCAGCTACATCTGCACGGTGGGAGGGGCGATAGCGGAAGGGTCC
>JACPTA010000023.1 GCA_016193005.1 Nitrososphaerota archaeon
TCCGATGCGACCTGGACCCAACCCCCAGGTGCTGCCCCGAAGTCAATGACGCGGTCATCCTTCTTTATCAGGCCATACTTCTTGCTCGCCTCTGTGAGCTTGAAGGCTGCCCTGCTCCTGTAACCTTTCTGTTTCGCAAGCCTTCTGTAGTAATCTCGCCTTGCATCAGCTAGTCTCAAGGACTGCCCCCCATAGCTACGCGGCCTGAGCCAACAAGAAAGTTAGACAGCGGGCGTAGCAACCATCTGGATTGCAGTCCTATGCTCCTTTAGCACCCACGGACCGATCCAAGGGCACGTGAATGGGTTCACGTCGCTATTGACCGAGCACTTCGATTCGACTGGACAGACAATGCAGGGTGCTGACTCCATCGACGATATGTTCGCAGGGAGGCGCAAGGGAGTGAGCTTGTATGTCCATCTGCCGTCGTCGAGGACTTTCACCCTCTTTATCATCCCCCTTTTCTCGAGCCTTATCGCCAGACGAGAACCATCTCTGCTCGTGAGACCCAGCTCTTTCCAGATCTCGCTCTGCAGTACCCCATCCTTCCCCCTCTCGACCACGAGCTTGTAGACTCTCGAGGTCAGGTCGACGAGCTCTTCCTCGCTCCGCTCGTGGGTCGGAACGGACTTCGTCGCGTCTGATTCGGAGGAACGCTTTCTCATTACTCTTTCCACCCGAGCTTCTGCCTGATTATGTAGTTATCGAGGAGCTCTCGGCATCTGTTTCTGACAGTTACCTCCGTCACTTCGGCGAACTCTGCCACTTCCCTCTGTGGTAGATGCTCGCCGAGCATCACAGAAGACATGTAGACGTAGGCGGCCGCCAATCCCGCAGGAGCCTTTCCACTCGAGATCTTGGAGTCGTTCGTCTGCCTCGATACGTTCAGCGCAAGGTGCTCCACGCGTGGGTCGATCTTCGCAAGATTGACCAGCTTGGAGATATGCTTCTCTACCGAGGGAGGCGGGATATAGTTCTTCTCCACATCCTTCAGTATCAGACGGAAATACTTCGCAACATTCCCTTTCTCTAGTCCAGCCGCTCTTGCCACTTCTTTCAGTGTCCTGCTCACCCCGCATTTCCTGCATGCGAGATACACTGTGGCTGCCGTCATCCCCATGATGGATTTGCTCTTCGCGACCTTCAATTTTACTGAGGTACGATAGATGAGTGCGGCGGTCTCAGCCACGTTCCTTGGAAGGCTGAGGTTGTTACACACCTCGCTGATCCTCGACAATACGATGGAGAGCCCCCTTTCCTGGCTGTTTATCGTCCTTATCCTGCTCTGCCACTTTTTCATCTTCTCCACGGTGGCACGCATCGCGGGGTCGAGGTACTTCCCATGAGAGTCTCTCATTTCGGTACTGATGTCTGTTGAGAGCCCCAAATCGTGGAGCGTCAGGGTGGTGGGAGAGCCTACCCTGACCCTCTTGCTCTTCTCCTCAAGGTCTATCGCTTTCCATTCGGGACCTTCGTCGACTGGCCCGGTGGTGACGAATCCGCAGCTCGGGCAGACTTGCTCCCCTTTCTCAGAATCGCCTATCAGCTTGTTCCCGCAGACCGGACAGTTAGTTCGGAAAAACCCATCGTCAGTCTTCGTTTCCCACAAGTTCGCTGGTCCACTCTTATGTGTAGAGCTTCTGACCTGCCTTACCGACCTTGCTCGACGCAGGTACCGCCGTTGCGTAAGGCCTTGAGACTGGACCTATCAATTCAACAATCTTCGCCGCGTTCCTCGCCTTCGAGTCGAGGAGGGTCGTGCCCGGCTCGACTCTCTTCAACAGACGGACAATCAACCGACCGCTTCTAGCCCTGTGAAGTGCCTCGCCAACCTCTTGCATTTGGGAATGAGAAAGTGTCACAGCCTACCTTTAAACTTTCCTAGCGTCTTGCGCCCTCTCGCCACGGACGACTGAAAGTTCTCTGGCGACATTTGCCAAGAGTTTCATTTTGGTGGGAATTTTCTTGACAGATACGTACCCAGATGGTTGCTGGAAATTCTTGGGGTAGCGGGATTGCCGGGCTTCTGGTTCTAGTTTGAGCCGCCTGCATGCCTCTACGAGCTCCTGCAGCGTCGGGGACCTTACGCAGGAATGAAGAGGCAAGCGCCTTCCTTCGCTTCGCTTGAGCTCCGAGTTGAAGTAGTTGAGCCAGACCACGAACCGCTCATAAGACTTCACTGTGGATCAGTCAGACGCGATGACCGTGAGGGAGCTAAAGAACCTTTCAACATCTTTGGTCGCAGGCCGTTGGATTTTGGCGTTCCTGTGGAACAGACGCGGTAGAACCGCAAGCAGGCCTCAGTTGAGAATTGAAATTGCGTCGGCAGGGCTTCTCAGCGAGCCCGCCAGAATTTGAGCTCCAGAGTTACCGTAGCAATCGCAGAAAGCTCAGATGCTTCAAGCCTGGGATGAATGAATGCGGGGCGCCTTGATAGAACGATGGGATGTAAGATTGTGCTGAAGCGAGGACTCGCCCAGGTAGGGCAGGACATGCCCGAGCTCAAGCCCGTGGAGACAAGGCCTCTACCGCCCCGGACACCTGGGTCGCAAGCCATGTCGAGGAAGCGGGAACTATACGCGGCGGGGATCATGCCACCCAACAGACGCTCGCCGCTGGAAGCCCACGACTGAAAGCCGTGGGAGGATGTCACTCTTGCAAGACTGCACTCACGGCGCCGTCGGTGCTCGGCCTTGAGGTGACCTGAGCGAGACCGAGCTCCGTCTCGATGGTCGCTCCCTTCGTGATAACAACCCTTCTTTCGTAGTCTCTGTTGGCGGGATTTGCTTTGACCCTGATTATCTTGGACTTTACTACTTTTTTTGTAGAAGGGTCGTAAACGTTCGCAAAGTTAGCTGCGCGGAGACCAACCGCGATATGACCACCTCTCTGCCTCCTGTAGGCCTTGACCACCTCGCCAACGGTCGTCTCTATGGCGTAGTTGTCAGTCTCGCTGGCTCTCCTCCCTCTGTAGGCGTGTCTCTTCCCCCCGCTCAGTTTTTTCTTTCTGAGATTCTCGATCGCCTTGACCATCGTCTAACCTCTTGCGTCTCGCCCCGTTGACATGTTAAGTGTTTCCTTCACGGGTCGACGTTATTTGGGCTTCAGCTGGACCGCCACGTCGAGAATTGTGTAGTATTGCTTCATGTCCTTATCTCCATATTTCGCGGTAAACATCTTTACAACTTCCTGGACGTCTGCTCTGTCGGTTAGGAGATTGGCTACGCCGACAAATGCGCTCGACCCTGACTTCAGTTTCAAAGTAGGATTCGTCCGCAGATTCTTGTACCATTGCGTCGATGAACCCGCAACAGGAAGCAAGAGGACGGAATCTTCCCTCGCCACGAACCAGACGGGTCGAGGCAACTCCCTCTTACTCTTCCTCCCCGTCACGGAGAGCTCCAGCTCTCTCTTCCTGAGCAGGATACTCTTGAATTGCGTGCTCATCTAATTCGAGGGTCCCGTACCAACGGGCTGCGATGAACGAATGCGTCTTTCTGGCAACCACTCATCTGAGTATCAGAGTCCTCCTTTCCAGTTGGTGTTTCATAGTTTGAACATCAGTGCTCAGGCCGAAGTATTCAGAAAACTCTTGTGTGGTGCTGTAGACTTTGGACCTGCCCTTTCTCTCCCACACGATGAAGCCGACCTCTTCAAGGTCGTGAAGGTGCTCGTATACTTGCGACCCCCGTCGGAGAGCCAGCTCAGAGCCGGTGATTGGTTGGAAGTAAGCGATGAATGAAAGCGACCTGAGCGCGGCTTTTGAAAGGAGCGGTTTGGTCGCAAAGCGTCGCGCAACTCCCGTATACTCGGCCTTCAATTGCATCGCAAACCTCGGCCCGGGGTACTCAACTATCTCTATAGCTGAAAGCGCGCCCTTCACTGAGGCAGCCAACACCCGCGCTTCATCTACGGCCCTCTTCTTCGAGGCGATTCCAGCGGCGCTTGCGAGCTGGTCGGCATCGAGGGCCCTTCCTGATGAGTAGAGCGCCGCCTCTATCTTTCCCCGTACGTATATCGCTGTCCCTCTCGCTCATGCTACCCCACGAGGATTATGATTACGTCTTCTTCTCCTTCCTGCTCTAGGACGACCTCGCCGCCGTTTGCGAGGAAGAGGAGAAGTATGAAGGAACGTGCAGCCTCGATGAGCGTCATCCCCTTCAAGAGCTCCGAAAGTGGTATCCTCCCTGTTCCCCCTATCCTCTCCCTCAGAATAGTTCGAAACGCTGCTTGGCTCGAGATAAGTGACAGTAGGTATTCTTCAGGATTCGGTGGAGGGGATTCTTCGAGGAGCGCCGATGATACCGTGGACTGTTCTCTGTCCTGGACGAGAATCTCGTCCAGAATCTTGGTCAGGGCTTCGAATAGTTCCTCAACGTTTGTTGAGAAGACCTCGTACCTGAAGGGCATCACTACTATCTGAGGTGGCTCTGTGGCGTCGATCATCTTTCTCTCACGCTGCAATCGTTCGAACAGGAAGAGGGACTCGACCTTGAATCTGTAGATCGTAGCGGATGTCAGGGCGGCTGTTCCGGCGGCCCTTAGGTCGAACAGCTTGGACTCGACGAGAGTTTTGAGGAACAAATCGAGGAGCTCGGAGATGTGTATCTCCCATGGACTCTTCTTCTTGACGACCCTCGGGTCGATTAGAGCGTTCAGCGGGGGCTTGGAGAATATCTCCTTCTCAACCACCCTTCACTTGCACCTCCAAATTCGACTTGACGAACCGTGAGATTCCTCCCACGGAATAGACACCGTAAGAGACGTTGCTCTCCGCGACCATGTCCGCTTTCAGAGTGATTATGATTATCTGAGCGTCATTTGACCTCTCTCTCAGGAACGCAGCCAAGCTCGAGGTGTTCGCCAAGTCGAGGTTTTGGTCAATCTCATCGAAAAGGTAGAAGGGGTGTGGGTTCACCTTCTGGATCGCGAGGATCAACGAAACTGCAGTTACCGACTTTTCGCCGCCGCTCATCGAGGAAGATTCCCAAGCCGGTTTACCTCTGAAGCTAGCCATGATGTATAATCCTCCAGAGAAGATGTCATCGGGCTTCTCGAGTTCGAGAAACGCGGTTCCTCCCGTCAGCCTCTTGAAAATCGCGCCGAATTCAGAATTGATGGTGTCAAATGAACTTGCGAAGACTTTCTTCTTCTCTGTGTCGACGCTTTCGATGAACCTTACTATCGAGTTCCTCTCCTGTTCAAGCTCGTTTATGCGAGTCGAGAGGTTCCTGTAACTGTCGTACACTACCTCGTACTCCCTTCCTGCGACTTTGTTGACACTCCTCGCTAGCTCCTCATACTCCATCTCAAGCTGAGAGAGAAGCTGATCGCTCCCGTCGAAGAGATCCAGCACATCCTCATAACCCCAGAATCGAAGACTGCTCAGCGCCTGTTCGATTCTATCCTGTGTCGTGGATCCGCCTTGTTGGATCGAGAAGATTTCTCTCTCGATGGTGGAGATCGTTCTCTCTGTCGAGTCCCTCTCTTCCTTGAGACGCCTCAGCTTATTATCGTGCTCTTCGATGACCGGGCGACTGTTGGAGGACGCCTCAAGGATCTTCTGGAGCTGTGTCTCAAGTTCGGTAACCTTCTTGGCAAGTTCCTGTGCTTCCTTCTTGGCATTTGAAACGAATGCCTTATCCTCCGCGAACTGGGACTCGGCGGCCTCAAGGTCCTGTTTTATCTTCTCGTAGCTTGGGAGGAGTATTTGTTCCAAATCTGCTTTCTCTCTTGAATAGCTCAGGTGCACCTCCGCTAGCTTGGAGCTAACCTCGTTGACCCGAAGGGTGAAGTCTTCCCTGCTCGCCTCGAGTTCTGCCAAGATCCTCTCGAGCTCTAGTGACTTTATCTCATCGGCGGCCTTGGTCAGCGAGAGAATCCCCTTCTCGATCGATTCCTTCCTTTCAGTTAGTGACGCGAACTTCTTCGAGAGTCTCTCCACGACTCGCTGCTGCTTGAGTTGATCTTGGTTCATTGACCGGAAAATTGACTTGTACCTCTTCGAAAGCCTGGAGACTGTCTCGACTTCTGCCTTGAGCGCTGCGACTGAAACTATCTTCTTCACGCGATCCTTGCTTAGTGACCTTTCATCATTTTCTATAGTGAGGAGCTGTTGTTTCCGCTTACCAATCGCTGCCTTGAGGGATTGCAAGGCATTCTCGACCTCCTCCACATCTTCGATATCCTCTAGCCCGTGAAGGATGTTCGCGAAGATATCATGGTATCCGAATGTAAACGCTCGCCCCCCGAGGTCGAATATCTCCCCCTTGGGTGTGACGGTCCTGAAGCCTTCCGCGGCCAGCATGTAGCCTATGGCCTCGGTCTCAACGAGAACCGCATCGCCAACAACGAAGTTGACGAGGCCCTGGTACCGCTTTTCAGACTTGATGATGGACGCGAGGGGACCAATAACACCAGTCGAGGCACCGACTCTGACAGAAGGTGTTCTCTCGACTTCGGAAAGGGGAATGACTGCCAATGATTTGATATTGAGTCTCCTCGCAGTCGTAATGAAGGCCGTCATCGAGCGCATGTCCTCGACCACGAACGCGTTCGTCCATTTGTCAAGAACTATAGAGACAGCTCTGCTCAACCGGTTTGGGAAGCTGATCAGGTCGCCTAGCCTTCCTATGTACCCCGCAACACCTCCTCCTTGGCAGAGCTCCTGAAGACGGGTCTGCTCCTCTCTCTCGGTAGCAATCTCCTTAGTTAGGGCCCTCTTGGCGGCCTGAAATGAAATTTCGCTGACTACTTTCTCGAGTATTTTGCCGGCGGCATCGACGCTCTCGCTCATGGCTTCCTTAATCTCCTCCGTGCTGCTTAGATTGCTTTCAATCCCCCCCCGCTCCTGCGTGGCCCTCGCGTGGAGCTCGAACAATTGGCCCGTGTTCGCCTCGAGCTGTTCCAAACCCTGAGAGTATCCGCTGCTCCTCTCCCCCAACTCCGCGAGCCTCCTCTTCTCAACACCGAAGTTCGCATTGATTCCATTTGCTTCAAAGTCAATCGCTGAGCGGCTCAGTCTGAGTTCCTGGAGCTTTTGCTCGATCCTGTCCTGCTCCCTTCTCTTCTTTTCCAGCGTCCCCCGCA
>JACPTA010000022.1 GCA_016193005.1 Nitrososphaerota archaeon
CACCAAGACCTCGTCATCAAAGTGGGCAGGGGCATGATAATTGGCCTTGGCTTCGACGACGGGTAGGAGAAGGCCCCGCTTCTCTACGTCTCTGTACGATAACCCGATGGAGCGGAGTAGCTCTATTCTTCCAGCTTCGAACCATATGAGGTTTAGGTTCGAGAGGATAGACGCGCTGCAGGAGCTGTGAAAAAGGTGGCCGCTATATATCAACTGCATCTCAACGGATGGTGACTTATTCTTGAGGAAGGCGATGAGCAGGCAAGAAAGAGGTTGCTGGTTCGACACAGAGGGTTACCTAGATCCGGGCAAAGTCGGGAAAGGTGGATCAGACTTGCTAATTACGCAGAACGAAAAGGATCCCTTGCTGGATTATGTTGAGGGAGCTGAACTAGATGGAGTAAGATGTAAGATGTATTACGCGAAAAGTACCGAGATGCATTATGCCACGATTCATGGCTTGGAGAACATAGGGAAGGAACTGAAGATGATCCTCCCCTTTGTCAGGACACAGAAGAAATTAAGACAGATTGCTAGGTTTCGGGAGTACCTAGGAGCAAGAAGGACGAGTCACCAATATCAGGCTAGACGGGCTTTGGAGATTCTCGATGGTACCAAGGCAAGTAGCGCGAAGCTCAGTTTGAAGAAGAGTTATTCCGTGGAACAGCATAATAATCGTCTTCCTATTGCCCACGGAGCGTGACCTCCTGGCATGAATCTCGCCTTCGGGTGAGGTTCGAAGAAACTGACATGATGGGTGTCGTATACTACGCGAAATTTTTTGTGTGGATGGAGGTGGGAAGGATGGGCCTTCTCAGGGACATAGACATTCCTTACAAAGAGTGGGAGCGGAGAGGGTTCCATATCCCTGTGGTTCAGGCCCATGCGGATTACAATACTTCGGCACGGTTAGACGAGGAGATTCTCGTGAAGACCAGGGTAGCAAGTCTAGGACGGACCAGTATCAAATTCGAGAATGAGACCTACAAGCTACCAGAGATGAAGCTCCTCTGTACCGGCCATACAGTTCACTCCTTGATTGATAGTTCTGAGAAGGCCGTCCCAATTCCAGACGACTTGAGAGCGAATCTCACCTCGTCATAGTCGAACGACGAGCTCCAGTCGTGAAACCCCTTCCCGCCCGTCCTTTTTCACCAGGCCGCGACCGACAACAGAGATCCGTTCACATCACTCTTCGTAGTGGTGGCGTACTTCGAATAGTGAACGACCTGCATTGTATCTGTCTCCTCGTATCTCACTCGAAGCTTGAACTCGTGCTCGATGGCCACGCTGCTGGTTCCAGGATTTGACGTTTTTAGGTTAAGCGGGGGGAATCAGTCCGCCTCACCGCATTGTTTTTTACCCCTATTCGGGACAAATCACACATGCAACACAAGATGATCACCGTTTCCAAAGAGCCGCCGATTGGGATCATTACTCTTAACAGGCCTGACGCGCTGAACGCGCTGAACTCGGCCATGGCGGTTGAGATCAACGACGCGCTGAGCCAATTTGAGATTGATGGCTCAATAGTTTGCGTCGTGATAACAGGGAACGAGAAGGTCTTCTCCGCCGGAGCGGACATCAAGGAGATGGCTGCCATGAACACCATCCAGGAAATCGGTTCGAGTCCCCTCTTCTCCCTCTGGAAGAAAGTGGCGTCATTCTCGAAACCGATAGTCGGCGCCCTCAGCGGTCACGTACTCGGGGGAGGTTTGGAACTCGCCATGTGCTGCGACGTCCTCATTGCGTCGGAATCGACAAGACTGGGCCAACCTGAAATCAGCATTGGAATAATTCCCGGAGGCGGAGGAACCCAACGCCTTTGCAGATCGGTCGGGAAGTACAAGGCGATGGAGATGATACTTACTGGGGCAACGATTACGGCCGAGGAAGCCAAGACTCTCGGCCTCGTGAGCAGAGTCGTGCCTTCTTCTCAGTTCCTCGTCGAGGCGAAGAAGGTTGCAATGGAGATTGCCTCCAAACCGCCCCTCGCACTGAAACTCGCGAAGCAAGCGATCAATCAGGCTCAAGAGTCGGGCCTGAACGACGGTCTTGATCTGGAGCGACAGTTGTTCGCTCTCCTCTTTTCCACGAACGACAGAGCCGAAGGGATGAGAGCTTTCTTCGAGAAGAGAAAACCGCATTTCACCGGAAAATGAACTAGAGCAACCAGGGGATCACATGAATACAGAGGAGATAATGCAGATTGCCCTTGCTAGGGCCGGCATGGAAGAAATCCCTCCTGACAGCGGAATCTTCGTAACAGGTGAGGGCATAGAGAAGGTGCTCTTCGCGATTGACGTTGGAACTCCAGAACTCGCCCTCGCGAGGGAGCTTGGCTGTGATTTGGTTATTGCCCACCACCCGATTGGTGAAGCATTGATCTCCTTCTCCAAGGTTGTGCACAGGCACTTCGACTTCATGATCGAACACGGCGTCCCTCGCGGGACGGCAGAAGATGCTGCTAGACAGTTGGTAGAAAGAGTCGAGATAAGAAATCATCCCGCGAACTACATGCACACGGTCCGAGCGGCACAGCTCCTCGAGATACCTCTGATGAACATCCACCAACCCTTGGACGAAATCACCAGGCAAGTGCTGAGGGACAAGTTGAGGAGCTCCAAGACCAGAACGGTCGGGGATGTCGTCAAACTGCTCGAGGAGCTGCCCGAATTCAAGATGGCTGCTACAAAGATCTCCGTACGGGTCGGGAGCGAGGAGAACGAGGCTGGGAGGGTGGCCTTGGTCTTCGGCGCCGGCACCAACGGGGGCTATCCTGTTGCGAAGGCCTACTTTGACAACGGCATCGACACTGTGATCTACCTTCACATTGACTACGAAGACGTTCGAAGGCTTAGGGAAGATGGCAAGGGGAACCTCATCGTCTTGGGACACATGGCCGGAGACTCCATCGGCATCAATGTCTTCAACAAGGAACTTCGGTCCAAAGGACTCGAGGTCGTGGCCCTCGACGTGCTCGAACCATAGTTCGCGAATCACAATTCTTAACTCCCGTCTCTCCAACGGACCTTGTGCGCCCCGCAGGTGCGGTCCATACAGTGGTCTCCTACAGGAGAGCGAATCGGCAGTACATGGCCATGTCAGAGCAAGAAATTTGGAAGTTTCTCGAGGCAAAAACCAAAATTTTCGCAGCCTTTCCGATGGTGGATGGTTTTCCACACGTCTCGCCCGTCTGGTTCTGTGTGATAGATGGCAGGATCTATCTCCGGACCCACGATTACAAGATGAAGGCATTCCTGGCTCAATCCGGGAAGGTCTGTTGCTCAGTGGATGAAGGCGACCTCTACAGAGAGCTGAAGGGCGTAATCATCTGGGGAAGGTCAAGGATCGTGACGGAGGGATGGCTAATTGACAAGATAGAGGAGATCATGACGGAGAAGTACAAGCGTCAGCAATGGAGAGGATC
>JACPTA010000024.1 GCA_016193005.1 Nitrososphaerota archaeon
ACTCTCCCTCCCTTGATGAGCTAGGGCGCACGACCTAGCCTTCCAAGAACGCTATCTCGTTCGCAAAAGCTTTCTGACTGGTTTCCTTCAGCAACTCGCGTTCTTTGAAGGCGAAGACAGGCTTGGCTCCGGTGATTTGGGCGACCGCGAACGTGTAGCAGTTTGCGAGAGAAATCGACCTTTCACATTTCATTTCGGACGCCAGAACATGCATCGTTGGATCATCTTCGATAGCAACATACCCCGAATTGAGGAGGGCTTCCACTGCTTTTCGGGCGTCAC
This sequence comes from Nitrososphaerota archaeon, assembly GCA_016193005.1. GTDB lineage: Archaea > Thermoproteota > Nitrososphaeria > Nitrososphaerales > Gagatemarchaeaceae > JACPTA01. The sequence continues at coordinate 283 of JACPTA010000024.1, forward strand.
CGCGGCCAATCTTTTTGCAAAGAATGTACTCTGCTTCAGCCATGTTTACGAAGCTTGCGTGGGCGATAATCTCCTCATTGAGGAGGGCCATGGTCAGTTTTGAGCCAATTTCTGATCCGTCCAGTATCTCTACCAGAACACTCGAGTCGAGGGCGACATGCCCCCTAAGAGTAGCGTCGCTCAAGTTCTTCCTCATGTCGTCGGTCTTCTGCGCGACCTTCTCTCAGCAGCTTCTGAAGCTCGGCACTTGGCACTCCTTTCGGTGCGGTCGCAATCTTCAGTAATTCCGGCCTCCTTCGAGACGTCGCTATGAGGTATTCGATGGCATCTTCGTAATCGATTTTTTTCCCACGTTTGGACTGAAGGTCAGCTGCCACCTTGAGGAGCTCACGGCGTGTCCTGTCTGATATGGTGATTGTGGTGCTCTTCACTAGTTTCATTGAATCAATAGATACCATTACTATTTAGGCCTGTGCGAACGCGCGCCGAATTCGCCGTCCCAGATTCCTGCTTAGTTTGTTACCTTCGGTCGCAGCGAGGATGTTATCGACGTCGATATCAACATAGATAGCGACCCTTGCTCGGAAGAGACAAGTTAAGATAAGCGAATAATGGAAGAATTAGAATGATTACTACTTTCACTGAAAAAATAAAAAGGAGGGGGTCGGACCTTACAGTCGAGGTCCAACCTTCAGTGGTCCTAGTGAGAGTCGGTATGACTGCTGACTAAGAAAGGTGCTTTCCACACCTGTCAGCACGACCATGACTCTCGCGTGTCCGCTCATTTGTGGCTCGACCCTGGCACCCCAGACGATCCTCACGTACGGAGGGAGAGACTTTGTGACGAGTTCACCAGCCCTCGTTACCTCTTCAAGGGTGATGTCTGATCCGCCCGAGACGTGAACGAGAACACCCCTCGACTTCGTGACATCCTTGATGTCGAGAAGCTGCCCCTCGATCGCTGTTCGAACGGCTGATTCCACTCGGTCTGGTCCCTGCGACTCGCCCACGCCAATCGCCGCGAGCCCCTTCTTCTCCATTATGGCCCGCAGGTCGGCGTAGTCGATGTTGATGAGGCTCGCCGTGGTTATGGTCTCTGTGATCCCCTTCACGAACTGTCCGACCAGTTCGTTGGCGACTCCCAAAGCCTGCTGGAGAGGTAGGTCACCAGCCACTTTGGCGAGTTTCGAGTTGTCGATTGCGACTACGGTATCGCAGTACTCGCGGAGCTTCTTGAGCCCTTCCTTGGCGTTCTCGTACCTGAACCTCTCTACTGAGAACGGGAGCGTTACCACTCCGATTGTCAGTCGTCCAGGATGAGCGAGTTCCTTCGCGAAGACCTGAGATGCACCCGTTCCGGTACCTCCTCCCAGGCCCGCGCAGATGAAGACGATGTTTGACCCCGCTGTCTCTTTCTTCATCTCCTCTAGGGACTCAACGGCTGCCCTCGCACCTCTTTCCGGGTATCCGCCCGCACCCTGCCCGTGAGTGGACTTCTCTCCTATGAGTAGGCGTCTGTCTGCCTTTGTGATGGTGAGATGTGCCGCGTCGGTGTTGGCCGCTACGAGCTTGCCTCCCGCAATCCCGCGTTGCTTGATCCAGGAGACAATGTTGCTGCCTGCGCCCCCAACACCGATCACAGTGACGTTTGGCCGAGCCATCTTCATGACTGCTTCGATTCTTTCAGATTCTAGGAATTCTTGGCTGTCTGTTGTCAGTTCCATGTTTTCGTGAGATAGCTAACTAAGAATGTTAGATAAATATTGTGAAGTTCTTAGCTTAATTAAGATAAGAAATTCACCATTTCAGCTTATTTTGTATATTTGTATCTTAACAAAAAGATGTATATATAAGCTTTCTGTATTCTTTGGAGTTGATACAGACGGATAAACCAACGTTCTCGCCTACCCGCCTCCTGCGCCGCACAAGAAGCGAACAGGGGATCACATCACTAAGAACAGGCGTAGAGTGTCGAATTTTCGGCCTCGCTTCACAAAAATGTGTTGCCAGATGGGATAGAATTGCAGTTGGTGCCAAATGAGCCTGATCGAGACACTCACGGACATCGCCAGGATCAACAGGGCCTTTCAGAGGAATAGAATTGCGCCGGAGAAGAAGGTTTTGGCGGCCCTTCTTTGTTTTTCCGGATTCACATACAGGCAAGCAGCCGAGATAGTCGGCGGAATTTCGTACGTCGCCGTGCATGATGCTTTCATGGCTCTGAGCAGCATTTTTCCTCAGCCTACCAAGAAGGCAAGAACGACGATAACTGTTGAGGAGGCCAAGAGCAAACTTACCAAGGAAACTGTGTTCGTCTGGGGAGCGAAGGACCAAATGACGAACGAGGTGCTGCTATTGCGATGCTGCCTGAGCCGGTCTCCAGAAGAAGCGGAGCGGTTCATCGTAGATACGCTCGCGTACTGCGCCAACTCTCCTCTCTTCAATGTCGATGGCGGACCATGGCAACCTCAGTCCTTCAAGAAATTTAATCTACCATACCGGTATCAGTCCATAGGGATTCCGCGAAAGCTAAAGACGTGGTTCAGCGATCTGTTCGGACAGATTACAAGATGACAAAACGTATTTTGTCGTGGTCAGATGTAGCCTAGGAAGAAGG
>JACPTA010000025.1 GCA_016193005.1 Nitrososphaerota archaeon
CTCGCAGCTCACCGGCTATCCAGTTGGCCAACCCAGTACTGTCCGCATACATCCGGGCCGACTCGTCGAAGAAATTGGCGAGCACCCCGCGCTTCGCAAGCTCACTGGCCGCCCTTCGGGGAATCTTGTAGTCGTCTACATACCGTTCCACCCTTGGCTGCTGGAGCTCCGGCATCTCTAATCTTATCCTCTCAATATTCTCCCGTGTCAGGTGAAGCGGTGGGAGGTCGGGTTCCGGGAAATACCTGTAATCTTCTTCCTTCTCCTTCGTCCTGACAGCTATCGTTATGCTCCTCCTCTCGTCCCAGTGGCGAGTCTCTGTCGCTCCCTCATTACTGCCTTGGCTGAACGTTCTCTGCCTGAGTATCTCGTAGCTGAGTGCTTTCTCAACCTCTCTGAATGACGAAATGTTCTTTATCTCAACCCTCGTTCCGCCCCAGAGCGATAAGTTCGCATCGCACCTCATGGCGCCCTGGAGTTCTCCGTCCGAGGCCCCCAGCGACTCGATCGTACCTCTCAGCCCTTCCAGGAAGCTCTTCGCTTCGCGCGGAGTCGAAAGGTCTGGCTCGGTTACAATCTCGACTAGAGCTATCCCCGCCCTGTTGTAATCAACCAAGCTGTAAGAGGACCGCTCGATCGTTCCTTCATAGGTGAGCTTCCCCGGGTCTTCTTCAAGATGAACTCTCTTGATCCGCATCCTCTTCCCGTCCACCTCAAGCCAGCCGTCACTCCCTATGGGCACACCTCCTGCCTTGTCATACTGGCTGATCTGGAAGTTCTTGGGCAGGTCAGGGTAGAAATAGTTCTTGCGATAGAAGAGGGCTCTTTCGGATATCTTGCAGTTGAGCCCCAGTCCAACCATCACTGCGAGTTCCACCGCCCTTCGGTTTAGGACCGGAAGGCTCCCCGGAAGACCAGCACAGACAGGACAGATCCTCGTGTTGGCCTCCTCTTCTCGGTAGTCGGAGGAACAGCCACAAAACAGCTTCGTGGAGAGTGCGGTCAGCTGGCAGTGAACCTCAAGTCCTACCTTCACCTTGGGCATATCTCGTCTATCTTCCATCAGCTAGCACCCGGTGGCAGCATGCGAAGGTCAGCTGCAGACTCGAAGGCATGGGCAGCGGTGAACAGCAAGTCTTCCCTGAACGGCGCAGCATGGAACTGCAACCCGATTGGTAGGCCCTCGGCGAAGCCTGCAGGAACCGAGATCGCGGGGAGACCCGTCAGGTTCGCTGCGATTGTGTTCACATCAATCCTGTAGCTTTCCAGCGGACTCGGGAGTTTGTCGAACCTGAACGGCAAGACCGGCATTGTGGGGCCTGCAAAAAGGTCAAACTTGCGAAGCAGCCTCGCAAATTCATTCTTCAAGAGGGTCCGAATCTTCTGGGCCTTCAGGTAGTACGCTTCGTAGTAGCCAGCCGAGAGGACATAACTTCCTAGCATTATCCTCCTCTTCACCTCAGCCCCAAAGCCATTACTCCTGGTTTTCGAATAGATTGCGTTCCAATCACCAGCGGTTGTTTCGTGCGAAAGGCCGTACCGCACGCCGTCATACCTGGCGAGATTCGAGCTCGCCTCTGCCATGGCTATTATGTAGTAGGCAGCCAGAGAGAGGCTCAATGAATCGACCGATATCTCGGTCCACGTGGCCCCGACCTCGCTCAGCTTGTCCATCGCCCTCCAGAAGGTTCTCGTCACGGGCCGCTGTGTGCCTTCGCCCAACCACTCTTTGGGAACCCCTACCTTTAATCCCTTGAGCTCCCTCTTGAGAGCACTAAGGTTCACGTTCGTGGGCGCAACTGACGTACTGTCACGACTGTCAGGCCCCGCTATCACATCCAGCAGCAGCGCGCAGTCACTGACCGTCTTCCCTATCGGGCCTATCTGCTCCAAACTGCTGGCGTAGGCTATCAAGCCGTACCTACTCACCAATCCGTACGTTGGCTTCACTCCGACGACGCCGCAAAAACTTGCTGGACATCTTACCGACCCGCCAGTGTCGGAGCCGAGCGCGAGAGGAGCAAGCCCCATGGCAACAGCAGCAGCACTTCCGCCGGAGGACCCGCCGGGGGTATGGCCGTCCATCCAGGGGTTGTTGACCGGACCGAAGTAGCTGGTTGCTGTGCTGTTGCCCATTGCGAACTCGTCCATGTTCGTCTTTCCTAGGATGATCCCGTCTTCGGACTTCGTCCGGATGACCGCGGTCGCGTCATACGGCGGAACGAAGCGCTCGAGAATCTTTGATGCGCAGGTTGTTCTGATACCGTATGTGCAAATGTTGTCCTTTATTGCAACTGGCAGCCCACCCAACTTGCCTAGTTTCCGCCCCGCCCTGACCTTGGCGTCTACCGCCTTTGCCGCCTCAATCGCTCCTTCCGCGTCAACTGTGATGTACGAGCGAGTCTTTTTGTCCCTCTTCGCGATGGATTCGAGGACGAAGGAGACGTAGTCTTCGCAGGAGGTCTCTCTGGAAGATATTGCTTCGCGTATCTCGGTGACGGAGAGTCTCTTGTAGTCCAATTCCACTAGAATACTCGCGGCGCCTTCACATGGCGTCCTCTCTTGTGGGGGACCATCTTGAGTATCGAGTCGGCGTCAAACGATTCTCTGGTATCGTCTCTGAGGATGTTCTCGGCCTCCACCACGTGGTACGAAGCTTCAAGCCGTTCGACCTTCGCGCTATCGATGGTCGCAAAATACGAAACTATCTCACCAATCTCCCTGGCCAGACGCCGTTCCTCACTTGGGGTGAGAGAGAGGCGAGCCAGGCTAGCGAGGCGACGGAGCTCCTGTGTGCTTATCGCCTCTTTCCTCTTACTACGGGACAAGTCTCAGTTTGTCCCTCGGATAGAGCGTGACCTCTCTTATGTTTTCTTCTGAGGTGAGAACCATCATGAGCCTCTCGAGCCCCAAGCCAAAACCTGCGTGGGGCGGCATCCCGTAATCGAAGGCCCTCAAATGATAGTCGAAGGCTTGCGGCCGCAGTTTCTGCTCCTTGAGCCTCCTTACGAGGAGTGACTTTGAGCTCACCCTGGAACCTCCAGATGCGAGTTCGAGCGGACCGTACATGAGGTCGAACGACTCGCAGACCTTCGGGTTCTTCAGGTCAGGCTTGATGTAGAAGGGTTTAGAGCTCGACGGCCAATCGGTGATGTAGTAGAACGAACCGAGCTCCTTCGCTAGCTTGGCAATCGCCCTTCCCGTCATATCCTCCCCCCAAGAGATGGTCTGACCTTGCTTCTCAAGACGAGAGACGACATCGTCATACGTGAGGCTGCGAAATTCGGCAGGGGCTTTCGGAGGATTCGCCTTTAATCTAGAAAATTCGTCTGAGCATTCACTCCCGATCTTCTTCAGCACGTGTCTTAACATCCTCTCTAGTGTCGACATTATGTCGTTGTAATCCACGTAAGCCTCCTCGATGTCCACTGACGTTATCTCGCTGAGATGCCTTTGCGTCCTTGACTCCTCCGCCCGAAATGCGGGCCCAATTTCGAAGACCTTCTCGAAAGGCATGACCAGCTGCTCCTTGTAGAGCTGAGGACTCTGCGTCAAGAACGCGGGCTTGTTGTAGTAAAGCACCGAGAATAACGAGGCTCCGCCTTCTGTCGCGCTCGAGATCAGCTTGGGGGTGACGACCTCAAGGTATCCATTATCTTGAAGGAACTCCCTGACTGCCCGGAGGACCGTCCTCATGATTGAGAAGATCGCCTGCGCTTTCTCCCTTCTCAGGTCAGCAGTGCGGATGTCGAGCCTCTTCTCGAGCGATGGAAGGTTTCCGCCGTAAACGCTGAAGGCAGGTCTGAGCGTCGGGAGGGAGAGTATCTTCGCGTCGACTGGGATTATCTCCGCGCCGCTTGGGGACTTGGCCATCTTCTTCACCTTGCCTCGAACGCCGATGCTCATGTGCTCGCATATCGATTCGAACCTCTTGACCAGCTCGGCACTCGCCTCGGCACGATGCAGTGTGACCTGTATCTTCCCCTCCTTGTCGTTGAGCATCACAAACGTGATTCCAGATTGCCTCCTCACGCTGCCAACCCATCCGAAGACAGTGACATCCTGGCCATCGAGCGCCGGCGTTACCTGCGTTGAATAATGCGTCCTCCTCCAGTTTCCAAGCTCCTCGGCCATTTTCATGTTGAAACCGACCCGACCGCCAAATTCTATTAAAAAGTATTGGAGGTTGTATTGTAGATGAGCTTGAGCTTCCTCATCTCTACAGGGTACGGGTTTCGGGCGTTCTGACATAAAATCCTTAAGTTTATGATGTGCGCAATTCGCTAGCTAGGTGCTCTCAGGTTGCCCGGGATATCTGATGTACAGGATTCGAACAGGTTAGGGGGAGCTGCTTCAAACCTACTACTGGATTCCTTTGGGAGGTACGCTGCAAAGCTGAGGGTGTCCGTGACAGATCGGTGTAACTTCAGGTGCCATTTCTGCATGCCCGACAAGCCAGTCTGGTTGGACGAACGAAGCGTCCTGAGTTTCGAGGAGATCGCAAGGGTGACAGCAATACTGGCGACCATGGGAATCAGGAGGGTGAGGCTCAGCGGAGGAGAGCCGCTCGTAAGGCCTGGCGTCGAGGGACTGGTGCGCATGCTTACCGCTCTCGAAGGGATAGAGGCCGTTAGCATGACTACGAACGGGGCCCTGCTGAAAGAAAAGGCCAAGGCGCTAAAGGAGAACGGCCTGTCCGGAATAACAGTCAGTCTGCATAGTCTGCGCCCCGAGATGTACGCTCAGATTACGGGCACGAAGAACATGCTCGATAGGGTTCTCGATGGCATCAGAGAAGCGAAGGCTGCCGGACTCTTCCCTCTGAAGATAAACTGTGTAGTCACTCGAGGGTGCAACGACTCCGAAATTCTGGACTTTGCAATGCTCGCTTACGAAGGAGACGTAACCGTACGCTTCATTGAGTACATGCCCTTCGATGGGACGAAGTTCTGGGAGAGGGGGTTAGTCGTCAGCGGGAGAGAGATTGTTGAGAAGGTTGCGTCTCGCTACGATCTTGTCCACCTAGAGAGGCAGTATGGAGATACGTCAAGGAAGTACAGGTTCAAGGACGGCTCGAAGGGGGAGATTGGAGTCATCACCTCGATGACCGAACCCTTCTGCGGGGATTGTGACCGAATTCGGTTAAAGGCTGATGGGAAGGTAGTTCCGTGCCTCTTCAGCACTGACGAGTACGACTTGAGGTCGCTATTGAGGAACGGCACTGCGGACGACGAGATTGCAAGTTTCCTCCGAAAGGCGTTCTGGCTCAAGTCTGAGGGCGTTGAGTCGATGATGAAGAGGAAGGTCGAGCTCAAGCATGTGAGGCCGATGCACACGATCGGTGGATGAGAGTGAAGAGGCTAAAGGTGAAAGTCCTCTACTTCGGCCCAGCGCAGGAAGCGGCCGGAACCGCAGCGGAGTTCGTGCTGCTTGGGAACCCCGCCTTCGTCCAAGACCTCATCAGTGAGGTCTCGAAGAATCACGAGGAGTTGGACAGGATGAAGGTCATCCTGAAAGTGGCGGTCAACAAAGAAGTCGTAGATACAAATGTGGAGCTGCACCACGGCGACGAGATAGCTTTTCTACCTCCGGTAGCGGGTGGTTAGCCTCGACGCAGCGGAGGAAGAGGACTGCAAACAGGAGAATCACGGAGAAGAAGATCGTGCCAAGCAGGGTCCTCGACGAAGTGATGGACGTTGCTGCTGGTGGAGTGGCGCTCTTTCTGGGAACGGTTAGAGACCACGGCGAAGCCGGTAAGGTCGTGGAGCTCGACTACCAATCTTACGTCGGGTTGGCCGAAAGGAATTTGCTAGAGATAGAGAAAGAAGTTCTGAGAAAATGGCCTGTGAAGAAGATTCGAATTGTTCACAGGATCGGTAGGCTGAGGCTCGGTGAGGTGAGCGTCGCAGTCGCCCTCTCGACACCCCACAGGGCTGAAGCATTCGAAGCCTGCAGGTATGCGATAGACCGAATAAAGCGCGACGTTCCAATCTGGAAGCGGGAGACGCTAACCGGAGGGAAGCGAGTCTGGGTCGCAGGGCAGACGATGGGCGGATGACCCGAGAAGCTCCATGTCAGTCAGCATCTGGCTGCGCGAGCCCTCAGCTAGCTGAGTGAAGCTTGCCATGAAGCAATTCACCCACTACACACCGATTTCCGACGCGTTCCGAATTCTCGAAGAGAACGTGACGATGACACCAAGGCCAGAGACGGTCTCCCTGAGCGAAGCGTTCCAGAGAATCATTTTCGCCGATGTAATTGCGAAGAGCGATATTCCACCTTTCAATGCTTCGCACATGGATGGGTTTGCTGTCTCCTCGGGAGACCTGAAGAATGCGACCGATTCGAAACCGGTGAGACTACGACTCAAGAAGGGAGACTCTCTGGGGAGAGCTCCTTCACGGGTTCTAAAAAGGGGAGAAGCGTACGCCATTCCCACGGGTGGTTACCTTCCGAAGGGTGCCGACACCGTAGTACCGATCGAGCGTGCGCACGTCGAGCGAGGCGAAGTCGTAGTGAGACAGCTTCTGGCGCCCGGCTCTGATGTGTACCCGGCAGGGTCGGATGTGTCGAGGGGAGACTTGATCCTGAGCAAGGGGGCTCTCCTCAGGGCGCAAGAGATAGGTTTGTTAGGTTCGCTCCACTTCGGCAGGGTGAAGGTCTTCCGAAAGCCGAGGGTGGCGATCATAGCCACAGGCAGCGAGCTGACTTCCCAAATAGAGAATCCAGCCGCTGGCAAGATAGCAGAGACTCACAGCTTCGTCATATCCAGGCTTGTGGAAAGCTCGGGAGGTATTGCGGAGCGCGTCGGAATTGCGAAGGACCAGTTTGCGGACATCAAGAGAAGACTGAGGGTCGCACTGGCCAATTGTGAGATCGTCTTGACGATGGCAGGTACCTCTCGAGGTGGGTCTGATATCACGGCCGACTGCATCGACTCGCTGGGCAAGCCCGGGATGCTCGTCCACGGAGTCAAGGTCCACCGCGGGAGGGTGATGGGCTTTGGGGCAATTAGGGGCAAACCAATCATAATTCTCCCCGGTCCAATACAGGGAGCCGTTAACGCCTTCGTGCTGTTCGCGTATCGGTTGATCATGGCATCCTTGGGCAGCGGACACGTTGAACCAGCGAGGGTGTATGCTACTCTCGACTCCGACTGGGAGACGAAGAAGGACTTCGAAGGCTTCACCAAGGTGGTCTACATGAAATTGGCATATTCGCGCAACGGCTTCGCAGCCACGCCGGTGGCCGGGGAGACGGAAAAGATTACGATACTCACGAACAGCGATGCATACGCCCTTATCCCAGAGGGTGTCCAGTCCCTCAAGAGAGGTGCTCTGATAGAGGCACACCTCTTGCCTGGCTTCTCCTATGTCGACGCGTGGTTCCTTTACTGAATCGTCTTCCTGCGGATGCCCGAAGTCTTCTTCAGGATTTTTCTTGCCAACGCAAGATCTCTTGGTGTATCGATATCGACGAGAGGTTCGGGGTCCTTCACCGGGTACTCCAATAGCTCCTCGCTGTGCCGCCCGAGCAATGACTTCGCTCCAACATCTCCTGAGATAGCAGACACCTCCGAAAAGAGTCGCCTGCTGATCAAGACAGGGTTGCCTTGAACGCCGCCATGGGTTGGCGCGACTATCAACGCGTCCGATTTCTGGAATAGCTCGACGATCCCGTCTATCAACGATGCGGAGAGGAATGGCTGGTCGGCCAGCACGATCAGCGCGGCAGCGGCGCGTCGGTCGACGGCCGATAGGCCGAGCTTGATGGATGCACTCATGCCTTCATTGAAGGACTTGTTGACCACGACGACGAACGGAGACAGGTCTACCTTCCTTCGAACCTCCGCCGCCTGATCTCCTATGACGACGATTACCTCGTCGACATTCGAGCGGCGTACCGCGTCCAGTGTTCTCTCCAAGAGGGGACGACCTTCAAGCCGGGCAAGTTGTTTCAAGCGTCCGAGGCGTTTGGAAGAGCCGGCAGCCAACACGACGGCAGAGACGAACTTGTGGACCCCATGTCGACGCCTCATAATCTTGCCATCAATCCGAGTCGGTATAAGAACGTCTGAGATTATCGGAATTTCCTCGATTCCGCGGACCATCCTAGAAAGTCGAAAAGGTCGAACGGAGTAGCTAAGAATAAATAACTGGGCATGCGAAAGTTCGTAGGTTTTGAAGTCTCAGGATTTCGCGAGAGTTCTGGATGAGCTCGCGGCAAAGAAGGAGCCGTTTGCAGTGGCGACTGTGGTGCGCATCGAGGGCTCGTCGATAGGGAAACCAGGCTTCAAGGCTGTCGTTTCAAAGGACGGAAAGATACTGTTCGGAACGGTCGGCGGGGTCTGTCCCGAGTCCGCGATAGCCGAGATGGCGATGAATGCGATGCGGACCGGAAAGGCAAAGACCGTCAAGGTCTTCCTTGAAGATGCGAGGAAGGCACTCGAGGGAATCGTCAAGAGTCAGACGGAGGACGAGGTGCATGTGGAGACAAACTGCGGGGGGATGATGGAAATTTACGTCGAGCCCTATCTTCCCTCTGAGCGACTTGTCCTCATCGGGCAGGGAGGGAAAGATGATATCGAGGACGCACTCGTCAAACTCGGGAAACTCCTTGACTTCGAGGTTATCGTGATTGACCACATGCCAGTCCTGAGTGGAGAACCAGATAGGTTGATTACGGATCTGGACTATGACGTCTCGAAATTTGAGTTCAACCCATCCGACTCTGTCGTTGTGCTGACGAAGGGTGAGAGAGACGTTGCGGTGCTCCAGGCGCTCTCCAGGAAGAAGGCAAGGTTTGTCGGGCTGATGGCCAGCGGGCAGCGGGTCAGGGACGACATTGAAGCACTCAGAGCGAAAGGTGTCAACAGGGATTTCGTTGAGGCCATCCACGCGCCGATTGGTGTAGACATCGGGGCGGTAGCTCCCGAGGAGATAGCCCTGAGTATCATGACAGACATAATCGCTACCAAGCACGGCAAGCACCTGCCGCACAAGCCACTCGTTCTCGAGGCGTCGAGCACGGGAGCCCACCAAAGGAAAACAAACTGACGCCCTCGTTCAGAAGCCGGATTTCTTAAGAAAATCGGGAAGGTTTATCAACAAAACTGGAGACGTCATAGTCGCTGGTCTGATGATTCCACGCACTTTCGAGTACGTCGCTCCAAAGACTGTGAATGAGGCAACCAGCCTCTTGAGAAGGTACGGATCGAACTCGAAGATCCTTGCGGGTGGCATGAGTCTGATACCAGTGATGAAGTTGAGACTCGCATCCCCAACCTACCTGATCGACATAAACGGGATCTCCTCGCTCGAATATGTCAAGGAAACGAGCACCAAGCTATTGGTTGGTGCCTTGACGCGCCATCACACGCTGGAGTCTTCCAAGGCTGTTCAGAAGAGGGCGCAGTTGGTGGCGGAGACGGCTTCCTGGATCGGCGACCCGCAGGTGAGGAACGCCGGGACCATAGGGGGCTCTCTGACACACGCGGACCCGAGTGGTGATTGGGGCGC
>JACPTA010000026.1 GCA_016193005.1 Nitrososphaerota archaeon
GCAAGCGCGGCCGTAGAAGCAGGAACTACGCGCGCCGCCACCGTGCGGACGCTGGAAGCCCATGTCCTTTAAGCATGGGAGGATATCACGACTTCTGAATCGAGGATACTTTACCAGCCGGCTGTGACGAGCCAAGTCATTGCTTCTCCCCTTCTACTCCCTGGCTCGACCAGGCGTGCCGCCCGCCCTATCTCTGGTCTATCGCAACACCCTTCTCAAAAGCGAGCAGGAATTTCTCAAGGTCATCGCGGGTGGGGAGGTTCTCGAAATCTCCGCGCCTCATCACCGTGAGAGCCGAGCAAGCAGCCGCAGTCTTCAGACATCTCGCCAGCTTCTCCCCTGAGAGGAGGGCAGAGAGGAATCCCGCCACCGCTGCGTCTCCCGCCCCGATAACGTCCACTACGGGTACGGCGTGGGAGGGCGCCCTCGCCTTGCCTTGTGGTGCCTTTGCCAGGAGGCCCTTCTTTGCCCCGAGCTTCAGCACCACAGTCTTGGGCCCAAGCTTGGAAAGTTCTTCCAGCATCCTCTCGCTACCGACCCGCTTCCCAAGAATCATCTCTCCCTCTTCGGAGCTCGAGAAGAGGATGTCAGCTCTCTTGGCCATCGCCAAGAAGACCGGTCCTGCCTCCCGAACAGACCACAATCGTCTCCTGAAATTCGGGTCAAAAGAGAATTTCACTCCATGCTTCTCTGCCAAGTCAATCGCCCTGAAACAGGCCTTCCTGCACGAATCGCTAAGCGCGGGAGTTATCCCTGACAACTGGAGAATCTTGCTCTGTCGTATTGCGTCTTCACTAATATCCGCTGGAGAAAGTAGCCTTGCAGCCGAGTCGTTCCGGTAATAGATCAGATCGCTCTTCCCAGGCACCGGGTAGTTCCTCTGAACCACGAATACTCCGCAGCTCTTTCCCTCCACCCGCTTGATCCACTTGGTCTCGACCCCCTCTCCCTTCAGAGTGGAGAGGACAAATGCGCTCAGCTGGTCGAAACCGAGCTTGGTGATGAGTGCAGCCCTATGGCCAAGCCTAGATACTCCGATGGCGATGTTCGATTCGGCGCCTGCTGCATGTTTCTCGAATAGGTTGGCATGCCTCATCGGCCCCTCGTCCAGAGGGTTGAACTGAACCAAGGGTTCTCCGACACAGACCAAATCTAGCAATCTCCGAACCTCCATATCGTCAGACGGACTGGCGTGCTACGGCGGCTGTTATGGGCTTCTGGGACGCATGGACCCTTGACGAGGGAATCCAATCTTGACAGTTCCGATCGGAGGGGGCACCGTCCAATTTATAGGTATAGTCCATCACTCGAAGCCCGACCCATGTTCCCCGTCAGTCACGACCCCTGGGACGTGGGCGGCAGCGTCCGAGGAAGCCGGGGGAACCCTATCATTCAAGAAAGCATTCGTAAGGTAACAATTATATGATTCACTCTTTACCTTTTTGAGCTGCAATGCAAGAGCCCGAGTCAGAAGAGGTCAGCGAGGCGCAGATAGCGGTACATTGGAAGGAAGAAGAGCTGATCGCGCCGCCGGTTGAATTCATCGCACAGGCCAACATGGCTGATCCGAGTATCTTTGAGAGATTCAAACAGGAAAATTTCCCAGATTGTTTTAGAGAATACGCCGACCTCTTGACGTGGGACAGATACTGGCACACTACACTTGACACGAGCAATCCGCCCTTCTGGAAGTGGTTCGTCGGCGGAAAGCTGAACGCTAGTTTCAACTGCGTTGACAGGCACCTAGCGAAGTATCGGAACAAGGCTGCCTTTATCTGGGTACCCGAGCCCGAGGGCGAACCTCACGAGCTGATATCCTATCAGGAGCTTTACAATAGAGTCAACGAGTTCGCTCTCGTTCTCAAGTCTCTGGGACTCAAGGCCGGTGACAGGGTCACATTCCATCTTCCCATGATACCGGCGCTCCCCGTTTCAATGCTTGCGTGTGCAAGACTTGGAATAGTTCACAACCAAGTCTTCGGAGGATTCAGCGCCAAGGCGTGTGCTGAGAGGGTGGCTGATTCGGGGAGCCATTTTCTGGTAACCTGCGACGGGTATTACAGGAACGGGCAGCTCCTGGACAAGAAGGTAGACGCGGACGTGACGGTGGAAGAAGCCGGGAAGCTGGGAGCCAGGGTGGACAAGGTCTTGGTCTGGAGGCGGCATCCTGGCGAGTACCACTCAAAGTCTCAGATGGTGGGAGGACGGGATCATTTCGTGGATGACCTGCTCAAGGATTTCCGCGGAAAACAGGTGGAACCGGTCTCCATGGATGCAGAGGCTCCGCTCTTTCTGATGTATACGAGCGGGTCGACAGCTCGTCCCAAAGGCTGCCAGCACAGAACCGGAGGGTATCTGGCATACGTTGCGGGGACGTCGAAGTACGTCCAAGACATACATCCTGAAGACACGTACTGGTGCTTTGCTGACATAGGGTGGATCACGGGCCATTCGTACATCGTATATGGGCCATTGGCTGTGGCCGCTACAAGCGTTATGTACGAAGGCATACCACTCTATCCTGACGCCGGAAGGCCGTGGCGGATAGCTGAACGACTTTCAGTGAACATATTTCACACTGCGCCCACTACAATCCGCATGCTGAGGAAGGCGGGTCCAGACGAGCCCAAGAAGTACGGCTACAGGTTCAAGGCCATGACCACAGTCGGGGAGCCCATCGAACCAGACGTATGGAAGTGGTACTACCACGTGGTGGGCAGAGGGAAGGCAATAATCACTGACACGTGGTGGCAGACGGAGAACGGCGGCTTCCTCTGCAGCACTCTGCCTGCCCTCCAATCCATGAAGCCCGGGAGTGCAGGTACAGGCATGCCAGGGATCTACCCCGTAATCTACGACGAGAAGGGGAATGAGATTGAGGCCGGGCAGGGCGTCGCCGGCAACATCTGCATTAGGAATCCATGGCCCGGGATCATGCAGACGATCTGGGGCGACCCGCAGAGATTCGTCAAGATATACTACGAAAAGTACTGCAAGAACAAGAACAGCAAGGACTGGCGTGACTGGCCCTACTTCGCGGGAGACGGAGCCGTTCAGGCCTCCGACGGTTACTACAGAATCTTGGGAAGGGTAGACGACGTGATAAAGGTGGCCGGTCACAGGCTGGGCACGAAGGAGCTCGAGAACGCCACACTCACCACAGAGGAGGCTGCGGAAGCGGCGGCTGTGGCTATGGAAGATGAGCTGAGGGGCCATGTCCCCGTCCTCTTTGTAACTCTGAAGCCTGGCCACGTGGCGGCCAAGGAGTTGGAAGAGAAGATCAAGAACAACATTGCGAAACAACTCGGTCCAATAGCCAAGCCCAAGCTTGTCTTCATAGTGCCCGACCTTCCAAAGACTCGTTCTGGCAAGATCATGCGCCGGGTGCTCGCGTCGATTTCAAACCACAAGGACTACGGCGATGTAACAACATTGGCTAACCCTGACATTGTTGAAACCATTCGGCAGATGGTCCAGGGAGTAAAGGCGGCGAGCAGGTGAACCTCTGCCTCAAGAGACCAGTCTGACTTACTGTCTGGCGTGTTAGTATAGCTCAGTCGCTCTTCTGCCACGGTTTCACTGGCACGAGGTTCAGGCCGTGGAGCGCCCTGCGAAGCTCTTCACGCCTCTCATCTGAGAGAGGCGAGAGGGGCGGGCGGACAGGACCCGCAGGCATCCCCATGAGATTCATCGCCTCCTTGATGTACACGTTCTGAATCGGGAATCCTTGGAGGACGCCCGGAACATCTAGGTGCCTGAACTTTAGCATCTTGTCGAAGAAGAGGGAGCGCGCCCTGTCGTGCTTCCCTGCCTTTACCGAATCGAACATTTCGGTGACAAGGTCGGGGGCGAAGTTTGCCATCCCGCTTGTTGCCCCTGGAGAGCCA
>JACPTA010000027.1 GCA_016193005.1 Nitrososphaerota archaeon
AAGTGCGTTTGCGAATCACTGGAAATCTCTGTCATTCTCGCCCATGACTTATCCGCAGCCTTGGCTGCTTTTGACGCCAGGCGTCTGCTAAAGGGTAGACGTCGTCAAGAACTATTTGCGACTGGAACAGCGCTTCACCCAGTACTGACCTAGGGGGAAATTTCTTTGGTGGAAGCGCGATGAACCCTATAGATTGTTTGCTGACAGGCTTTGGAGCAAGACTTAATTTCTGGTTCTCAATAGTGATCTTTTGGAATCTTGAATGTCTACCAAGATAGGTAGGAGACGCTTCTTCAAGAGTGGGCTCTTCTTGGCCCTCATGGCGGGAGGAACACTGGCTTCCGTCTTCAGTTTCCTGTCAGTGACGCCGTCCAAGAATTTCACAACTCGCAGCAAAGAAAGGCCGTCTGGACTGGGCCTAGTGCAGCTACCGAGACCGACCCTTGGCAAGATGTCCGTGGAGGAGGCGCTCATCAAGCGTAGGTCCCTCCGTGACTACGTTGATGTTCCAGTGTCGCTCGAGGCCGCGGCCAAGATACTTTGGTCTACACAAGGCGTAACCGAGCCAGAGAAGTGGGTGGGCTTGAGAACAATTCCGTCTGCCGGAGGCTTGTATCCCCTCGAGGTATACGCCGTGGTGAGAGAGGGAGGAGTCGAAGGTCTCGAGGCTGGGGTATACCACTATGAACCGGATTCCCACACCCTAGAAGTGATTGCGAGAGGAGATCATAGCCAAGAACTGATGGCTGCGGCAGTGGACCAACCCTGGGTTGCAAGGGCAGCATTCAACATAGTAATCACCGCCGTCACGCAGAGAACCATAGCCAAGTATGGCGACAGATCTTGGCAGTATATCTGGCAGGAGTCTGGCCATGCGGGACAGAACGTCTATCTAGAGGCTACCGCGCTCAATCTCGGCAACACCGTCATAGGTGCGTTTTATGAAGATGAGATAAGAAACATCTTGAGGATTCCACAAGAAGAACTTCCGGTATACATAGCCACCGTGGGAACCCTGAAGGTGTAGCCCTTACTTGGTAGGACCCAGAATTCTCCGCAAGTTCAGCGGTGTCGTGGTACTTGCGCTATTAGGGTTCGTAATCTTCATATTGACAGTAGGAACCCCAGCGTTCCTGATCAGGATCCCAACCTCCGCCCTGCTGGACGTAACGGCGAGTTCGATTAAAGGCGGGTCGCCGTTAGGATACAAGCTCGCATATATGGGAGCAATCTTGCTGGTCGTGTCGCAATTCTACAGCATCAGAATGAGAATTGGCATTCACCGGGGCGGATTAAGAGCGATTCCAGGCCCAGAATGGCTCAAGATGCATGCGTACACAGGGGCAGCGGGGGCGATTCTGATACAAATTCACTCCGGCTTTCCCCTAGCCTTCACCTACAGCAGGTTCTGGGAGCACTTGTATCCTGGCCTCGGCTTGGTAGGGCTCATCGGTGCTCATTCACTAGCCGCTTGGCTGACAATGATAGTAGGCGCGAGCGGAATCCTTGGTCTCTGGCTTCATCGGCGCTCGAAAGATCTCATTGGTTCCTCATTCAAATACTGGTTGCGGATTCACGTGGCCTTGTCGGGCGCTCTCTATGTCGCTGGCACTACTCACCTTCTCATAGCAGTTCTGTTCAAACACACCGCTGCGATTTGAGTTGGTTTGGTTAGGCCCAGTTATTCACTTGTGAACTATCTGCCGAAGTTCTCGGTTCGATTCTCCTAGAGGTCAAACTTGGATTCATTCGAGATACACTTTCACTACGATCTAGAAATAATCGAGCATCAAAGACGCATTGGAAATAAAGACATCTAGAAGTTAACCCACATCTGTACTTCGATCTATGGGGTCGCTTCCCAATCGTGCCATTCCAAGGTAGCTCCGCTCACACGAGTCTCCGGGCGACCTGTCTTGAGTCGGACTTCATTACGATAGCCAGCAATATTGCAGGAATCGACAATGCCATTCCATAGATACCAAAGCCGAAGAACCCTTCAGCAGCGATGACGACTCCACCAGCAAACGGTGCCGTAGCAGAAGCGATACCCGTCACCATATCATTCAACCCGAGTACCCTTCCGCGGATGCCGACCTCTGTGGCATTTGCAATCAGAGCGGTCGTTGACACACTCGACGCGCTCCATCCAAGCCCCACGAGAAAGATGCCAAAAGTTATCGCATAATAGTCTGTGGTCAGAGGGGTAAGCAGCCCTCCTAGACCGGTCAATACCGAACCCACGATCATGAACTTCTTCGACCCGAGTCTGTCAACCATCTTTCCCAAAGACAGGGAGAGGGCGTACATCCCTATCACGTGAACGCTTATCGCGGTACTAATGAGTGTCATGGGGAATCCGTTGTCGTTCATGTGTAGTGAGAGCAGGGACATCATCGCTACCATTATCCCCCAGCACAATCCCGAAACGACGAATGCAATGATAACCTGTGGGGACCTGAGTGGCGTGGAACTGGTGGAGTTGTTATCATTCGCGCCCTTTGGACGATTTCCCTTCAAGTAGAGAGCGATCTGCTTCGTATCAGGTTTCAAGAACGCGGTTGTCCCAACCGCGAAAAGGAGGGCAGATGCACCGGCAAACCACATCAAGGAATACAGGCCAATCCCCACTGAGGATGAAATTGGCTCTACAAGCATGACTACGGGTATCGAGACAAGGGAGCCGAGAATCGATGAGGTGTAAAGGTATCCTACCGCTGTGCCTATCCTCGAGTCTTCATACATGTCTGTCATCGCAACCCTGTTCTGTCCTAGGATCGCGTTGCCTGTTCCGTAGAGAAGAAACGAGGCCAACAGCCCTGTAACGTCTCCCGCGAGGAAGAGAAGGCCCGCCGCGACCATGGAGATGGAGGTCAGAATTCCTCCCAGAATGAGTACTCGTTTCCTTCCCGCCCTGTCCATCAACCAACCGCTGGCGTAGGAGAACAGTATTCTTCCAATCCACGTTATTGAGAAGACGAACCCTGCGAGAGCCGCGTTTCCAGAAAGCTCAAACACAGCAAGAGAACCTATGAGTGAGTTCACCTGAAAAGCTACAGACGATGCAGCCTGTCCCACCGCGAGGAGGGCTGAATTTCGGCGCACTGCATGCCTGACGCTGGGGTCTATCACGCAACTCTTTCGCCAAAAAAGGTTGACTAATAAGGAGACTATTTCTGTGGCTTCTCTTCCATCTATGAACGGCTCATCTGGAGCTCTATCAACTCCTCGAGCTTCTGGAAGTAGAGTCTCGTCGCGAAGGGCATAGAAGGAAGATTATCCTCGATCGCTTCGAAGACATAGCTCACTGCCCTCTTGGACGTCTTGAACTCGAACTTCATCGGCAGTATCTCGTTCTGGACGACCTGTATGCTGTCCCTCAGATGCAAAGGAGCCTTAGCCTTCGCGTCACTCTCGACCTTGGTGTACCACGATCCAAGCACGGTTGGGTCCAGCCCAAGCTTCAGCTCCTCTATCTCCTTCAGGAGCTTCTGAAGCACCCTCATCTCTTCACTTGCCAACTTCTAGCTGCACCGGCTCTGAAAAATCTCGGTCTTCTCGTATTCGGCCTCCCAGACATGGGTGCTGTTTCTCCCCCTTCGTATTGTCACCAGAGTGTACCCTTCAGGCTGCTCTTTCATGACCTTCTCCAAGATCGTCGTCAGAGGCTCGTTCTCTTCGTCGTACGTCTTGACTATGTGTTGCTTGTACTTCTCAACCTCCTTCATGTGGTCCTTTAGACAGAGCGTCCTCCCCTGGAAGCGCGAAGACGTCAACCTCTTCACCTCGTCTCCGCAGACCTCACACCTCACCTTCTGCATCGCGCAATTCATGCAGATCCTTCCGACTCCGATGACCATCGGATACGTTCCCGGAGTCGACTCTTCACTGCCGCAAATCGCGCACTTCGCGGGCTTCTTCGAGGTTAGGTGCTGCATGTCAAAACAACGCGTATCCTTCTTTCAAGTTGATTTCAATCTCCCCTTCAACCATGTCTCAAGAATCCTCCTCTCCTCCATTCCCTTGAGCAACTTGAGCGCTGCGTCAGGTGGTACCTCATCAATCTCTGAAATCTCGCTGCTCGGTGCTAGCCTGCCATCCTGAGCTATCGCTTCGTAGGCGATTAGCAAAATCTTCTTCCTCCCATTGTCAATCGCATAGGTGCCGAGCGCGCTTAGAACCGAGGACTCAAGGTTCGTCTCCTCCTTCACTTCCCTTACCAGCGCGTCCTCCGCCCTCTCATCCCTCTCCACAAAGCCGGAGGGCAACCCCCATTGGTTTCCTCTCGTCCGAGACCTAACGATCACAATCTTCCCTCCCCGAAGGAGGAGTCCCGTAGCGACGGGTGTCGGGTTGTCCCAGTTTGTAAAGCCGCATTTCGGGCATCCCTGCACTTCGGAGTCCTTCACCTCCTTAATCACGAGCTCCGTCCTGCATAAGGGGCAGTAATTCATCAGCAATGTTCTGTTTCCACGCGCGTTCCCTTCGGTTTCCCTTAAACCTATTCGTACTACAAGAACTCCGCCAGATCATCCACATTGTTCACCTTCGCCATGGCCCTCGTCTTTCTTCCCGGTTCCTCGAAGCCGCTGAGAACGAGAATTGAATCGATGCCCACCTTGGCCGCACCTGCGATATCAGTGTCCTCTTGGTCACCCACCATGACAGCTTCCCTCTTTTGGCATCCCGATTTGGCCAGCGCGAGCTCGAACATCAGCGAAGACGGCTTTCCGATTGACACTCCCTTCTTCCCAGAGCCGTACTCGATTGCCCTGAGTATGGGTCCAACGGCTACAGCCGGCCCATGTCTGTACATGTACAGGCGTGCAGGATGCGTGGCCACAATATCGGCGCCGTTCCTCACAACTCTTACCGCATCGTCGAGCTTGCTATACGTTAGCCTCCTGTCGAGGCCTATGACGAGGACGTCAGCCTTATGACCGCGCGTCCTTCTGAGTCGGAGCGTACGCAGCTCTTGGTCAAACCCAGTCTCTCCGACTAGAAAGTAGGTGCCACCGGGATAGTATTTGGCAACATACTCTGCCGTCAGCCGCGTGCTCGTGAGTATCTCCGCCCTCCTGAGAGGTAGTCCGACACCCGTCACCCTAGCGTGGACCATATCAACAGTATCGGTCGAGTTATTCGTAAGGAGGAAGATCTTTTTCCGCCTCTCCCTCAATTTTCTCAACATCTTTTTGCCGCCGATGAGGACCGGGTACTCCTTCCCCTTGAGAAAGACCCCATCAAGGTCGAAAAGAAAGAGTCGTTTCTTGCTAAGGTCAAGCAAAGGCGGTCCCTGCGCTACACTTCTGTTCCCTTGCCGCTAGGAGAGCATATTATCCCTTTGCTTGCCTCTTCTTCTGACTCGAAGCCGCAAATCTCTATATACAGATACAATTTTCGCAATCCGAACAAAGTATGGGCCAGTTCGCAAGAATCAAACTCACCAGTACGAACCTCGAACAGCTAGAACGGGTATCCAAGGAGATTAAAGACATCACTGAAAAGACTGGTGTCAAGATGAGGGGGCCACAGCCGCTTCCGACGAAGCGACTGAAGATAACAACGAGAAAGGCGCCGACCGGTGAGGGGACTCATACGTTCGACCACTGGCAGATGCGAATTCACAGGCGCATTCTAGACGTCGAACCAGACGACAGGACAATGAAACAGATCACGAAACTCAGGATACCTGAGGACGTTAAGATCGAGCTAACCTTTACCAGCTGAACGCTTTATCCAATCTATGGTCCTGCGCAGACCGTCATCGAGTGTCAACTCTTCCTTGTAACCAAGCTTCTTCATCCTTTCGATGGACGGGTAGCTCACCTGTGGTTCCTTCTCCATCTCTGAACGAGGAGGGAGCATCACAAGCTGGGACTTTGAGCCTGTCAACCTCTTAATCCTCTCCGCCAGTTCTCTTATCGACAGGACCTCTTTGCCTCCGAAGTTGAATGTCTCTCCGATTGCGCCGCCATTTTCCAAGAGGCTCTTCACAAGCGCCGCATAGTTCAGAGCATGAGACGGAGCCGTGGTGTCCCTTCCCGAATTGAAAAGATTGATTGGCTCGTTCCTGAGACAGGCGCTCACGAACCTAGGCACCGCTCTACTTGGGAGGTCGTGTTCGCCGAAGAGTAACCACGCTCTCGTTATCGCAACGGGTAGGTTCTTTGTCCTGTGGTAACTCATCACGAGCGCCTCACCCACGACCTTCGAGTAGTCGTACGGCACTCTCGGATTCAGGGGCGCGTCCTCGCCGACAGGCAGTTTCTTCGGCGCACCGTAAACATTTGCAGAGCTGGGGAAGATGAATCTCCTGACTCCCTTCCTCAGCGCAAGCTCGAGCATGTTAAGAGTCCCAAAACAGTTTACCTGATAACATGTGTAGGGGTCCTCGATCGTCTTCTTCAAGTCCGCAATGCCCGCGAGATGGACCACCGCTTGGAAATCTAGGGCGCCGAGCTTCTCCATCACGAAAGGCCTGTCTGTGACACTACCCTTGTTCTGGCCCCCAGCAACGTCTGTACCAATCGGTTGGTGTCCATGTTTCGAGAGATAGTCGACCACGTGTCTTCCGACAAAGCCTTCGGAGCCAGTGACGAGAACCTTCACGGTTTTCTGGCAAATGCCATTGCTTATTTAACTGAAATCACTTTGCGGTTCCCACTGAGGTGAGAGGAAGCCACCGAGCCCCTCCGGGCATTCCTACTGGACGGAGTAAGTGACCTGTACCGAGGCGGTCAGGGTGAAAGTTCCTGGCATGATTGGTGTCGATTTCTCCGCCCCGGCCACCGACAAGGCATAGACGGGAGGATATACCGGACCACCTTGGCTTATCGATTCCACCCCAGTTATCCTGAGCCCAAGAGCGGAAGCCATCGCCTGCGCCTTGGACGAAGCGTCTTGAATCGCGTTTTGTAGTGCCTGGTTGGTCGTCTGTTTCAGCTTTCCATCTGAGAGCATGAATTGAACGCCTGAGACTTGATTCGCTCCCGCACCCACCGCCGAGTCGATCACTTGGGCGACCTTGGCACCGAGCTGGTCGAGGTTCGAATTCTGAATTCTTACAGACAAGGTATGTTGGGCCTGGTATCCGACAATGGTCTGCGAACCATTAGACCGTGTGACGTACAATGGCGAGATGTAGTATGAAACCGTCGAGATGCTGTCGTTCGCAATTCCGAGTGAGTAGAGTCGCGCAACGAGGTCATCCATTATCCGCGCGTTCGCGCTGGACGCTTGCTGTGCATCGTTTGCTTGCGTCACGGTGCCCACAAAGACCTGTGCTTCATCCGGAGATAGAGTTACGGAGCCACTGCCCGATACAGAGATCGTACGCTTTGAAGTCGCAGATGAGAGAGACTGGAATGCTGCAACCCCAACATAGGCGCTTCCGACTATGAGGGCTACTACGACCGCCGCAAGGGTAACCTTCACCATTCTTTGTTCCAAGGCCATCTTGTTCCACTCGCCTATGTCTGGAAGTTCATGTGGATAATCCTACCGAATAGAACATGGTTGTTCAGGAACCAGAACAGCAGTGTAACCGGGAGTGGACTACCGACTGGCGATAGTCATTCGAGCAACGGAAGCATGGCTCCAAGTATCCTTGCCGGTTTGGCGTGTGTGGATCCTATCCGAGAATCTTCTGATATGAGGCGACGAATGCAGGGTCTACGACCCCTGATACCAGAGCTTCCTTGCCATCGGGGAGTCTTATCGGCATGGCAGTTGCGTGGT
>JACPTA010000019.1 GCA_016193005.1 Nitrososphaerota archaeon
CTTCTCATTCAGTGGCTTGCTCCATTTCTCACCGAATTCCCCGAAGGCATCACAGTAGCGTACTGGGCGACAAAGACCAGGCTCGCGCCTCTCGCGATAGCAAACCTCGTCTCCTCCAAAGTGAACCAGTGGACTCTTCTGTTCGGAACGATACCGGTAGCGTATACCCTCGCCTTAGCAAGTTTCCAGCCCATCATGCTGACAAGCCTTCAGGTAGATGAAATTCTGATAACTGCCGCGCAGTCTCTTTATGGGGCAATCTGTCTCTTCGACCTGAAGTTCGACATCAGGAATGGAAGCGTGTTGCTCGGTCTGTTCCTCGTCCAGTTCTTCATCCCTCCTCTGAGGGTGGAGGTAACCGTGGCCTACTTGCTGCTCTCGGCCTATGAGCTGTACAAGACACGCAACAAGATCGAACTGTTTTCGAACATGAGCATGATAATTCGGGGGAGATCCCCTGTCACGAGTTAGGCTAATAGGACTTGGCGAAGTTTGCGAGGACCTTCGCCGGCTTGCCGCAGCGGATGCAGACTGCTCCTTGGAGTCTTTGTTCTAGGGGCACGTTGATTATCTTTGCTCCAGTCTCATCCTTTACCCCGTTCTCACAGTCATCGGTGGAGCACCACGGCGACTGGAGAATTCCTCCCATTTTGGAAACAATTTCCTTGAATTGGTCGTAAGAGTCCACTCTGCGGGTGTTGGCTTGGAGGAAGTTCGTGGCCTTCTCGAACAGATTCTTCTGTATGTTCTCGAGCTCCTTCGAGACCTCTTCTCGAACACCGTCGACTTTCACTGAACGCTTGCTCAGCAGATCTCTCCGTGCCAGGACGACCTTCTTGTCCCTGACGTCTCGGGGTCCAACCTCGATCCTCAGGGGTATCCCTTTGAGCTCCCACTCGTTGTACTTTCTACCCGCAGTGAGATAATCACGGTCGTCTAGATTCACAGAAACGGTGGCCTTCAGATCGTCACGAATCCCTCTCGCTACTTCGAGGACCTCGTCCCTGCTACTGTCTTCGAAGATTGGAACTATGACTACCTGTACCGGGGCCAAGCGAGGCGGAATCACCAGCCCCCTATCGTCAGAGTGGACGGCGGTCATCACACCAATCTCTCTCGTCGAGATTGCCCATGTGTTCTGCCACGCAAATTGGCTCTGCCCATTCTTGTCGATGAAAGAAATTCCGAACACCTCCGCAAAATTCTGGCCGTCAAAGTGGAAGTCTGGGCCTTGGATCGCCTTGCCATCCGGCAAGAGGTGCTCTATGCTGTAGCTCTCCAGGGCTCCAGCAAACTTCTCCTTGCTGGTCTTCCTACCAACCAGACCGGGGATGGCGAGATACTCCTCGGTTATTTTCTTGTAGATTCCCAATATCTGATCTCTCTCTTTCATGGCCTCCTCCTTGGTTGCAAAGGCGGTGTGCCCCTCATTCCAGAGGAATTCTCTGCTCCTCAGAAACGGTGTTGGATGCTTGAACTCCCATCGGACAACGTTGTTCCACTGATTGAGCCTCAGCGGTAGATCTCTCCAAGAACGAATCCACTTCGATATGACATCATACATTATGGTCTCGGACGTAGGCCTCACCGCCAGACGCTCTTCAAGTTTGGAATCTCCAGTCTGCGTGACCCACGCCACTTCAGGCGAAAATCCTTTCACATGCTCCGCCTCCTTCCGAAGCAGTCGCTCCGGAATGAAGATTGGGAAGTATACGTTTTGAATTCCTATCCTCTTGAATTCCGCGTCAGTCGCGCTCTGTATCCTCTCCCATATTCCGTACGCTGTTGGCCTGTATACCAGACAGCCAGAAACTGGACTATAATCCGCCAGCTCTGATTTCAGAATCACCTGCGTGTACCACTCGTCGAGGTTTTCGGCCTTCTTTACGGTGAGACCCAGCTTCTTGCCCTCCGACATCGACTAAGGTGTTTGCTCGAACCCTAGTTAAATCAAACTGAGCAATCTCTCTAGCACGATGGTCATGCCGGAGCACGAAGAGAAGTTGCGCGTGCCCCCGGATTCCGCTCAGATGGTTTCCGCAACGACGGCCGACGAGTAGAGCCGCCTGGCCTCCGGATCCACGGTTCTGGGCAGGTCGACCTTTGCCATCGCGATGGAGTTGAGGGACAGGGACGAAGCGGCTATGCCAAAGCAACAGGAGAAGAGAAAATCCCTGCTTCTGAGATAGGAGGCTATCAACCCCCCGGAGAGGACGTCTCCGGCTCCAGTGCTGTCGACGACCTTCACCTTGGGGACCGCAATCTCGTAGACCTTGTTGCCATCAAGCACATAGGAGGGGTCCGCTCCCTGCGTCACGATTGCCTTTCTAACCCCCCTCTTCGAGAGTTTCAATAGCGCCGCTTTCGCTTCCGTCCTCCCCGTAATAGCCTCGGCCTCCTCTCTGTCCATCTTTAGTGCGTCGACTGCCGGCAGGACTCTATCGCTGTTCCAAGTCTTGACTGTCACCTTCCCAGATCCGTCGAAAGCCCGAACGAAACCTTGGGGATCGAGGAAGCAGAAATCCGACCTTTCCCTTATCTGGTCAAAGACCTCGCTCGATATCTCCTGAGCAAGCGGGCTCACTAGGGAAGCATCGAAATGAGCTTGTGGAATTTGCTCGAGTGTGATGTCTTCGCATCTCTCAAGGATGAAGAGTGACCGGTCTTCGCCGTTGACCACGAGCCGAAATCGGGTCGTCTTCTTCGTAGCGCTCCTGTCGACAGATCGCAATTGGAGTCCGTTCCTTGCGAGCCAGACCAACTGCTCCTCAGGAAAATCAACCCCGATTCGCGTCGCGGCCATCACATCCAAGCCGAATCTTGCACAAAGAATCCCGGCGTAGGAAGGAGGACCTCCAACGGATGTGACTGTCCTCATCGGTAGCTCGATTCTATCGATTGTCATGAAGCCGGCGACGAGCACGTTCAACGAGGGCTTCGTCTCCACTCCCGAACCTCGACTTAAGAGTTTGTACGGCTCACCTAGTTGAACAACCGACGTCAACCAAAGCGGGAAACTCTCGATGACAGGCTCCAAGCTTTTAAGGTAGCCGAAATCGCATGGGAGGAGATGACGAAGAAGAGAAAGAGCAGAGGACGGTCGAAGGGTGGAAAAGGAAGCTCGGGTGTTGTTAGCTGCAGCAACTGCGGCGCGGCGGTGCCCAGGGACAAGGCAAAGAAAGTGACTACGAGGATGTCCCTTGTCGAGCCCACTCTCGCAAGGGAGCTGAGACAGCAGGGAGCATACATTGCATCCCCGACCACCGTTCGATTCTATTGTGTATCCTGTAGCGTCCATTACGGTATTGTCAAGGTAAGAGCAAAAAGCGAGCGACGCTTTCGGTAGGAAACACCGTTGCGAAGATGGCCGTAGAGCATCTTCGGAACAGCATCACGAAGCAGAACCTCTGGCTGTACGTCCTGTCCTCTCTCCGAGGAGGACCAGCCTCCCCAAGCGAGGTAAAGAGGGAGGTCGAATCCAAGTTCGGGTTCTCGCCGGCGAAGATAACCTTCTACACCGTTCTGTACAAACTTAGGCGGGAGGGTCTCGTTGGGAAGACAACAGAGTCGTTCAGGGCGAAGTACGAGATAACAGAGAGGGGCGAGAGGGCGCTCGAGGAGGCGATCGATTCGCTGGAGAATACGTCGGAGAGACTGAAGAGGCACTAAGACTAGTGCAATGAAGCAGAAACCCTGTATATTCTCTCTACGAAGGTGACGGCCGCAAGTACGAGCACGGCTATGACACCGTAGTAGGCTAGCCCCAGCAGTGACGATAGGGCGAGGACCGCGATCCTCTCACTCCTCTCCCCGATCCCGACTCCCGCAAGGCTAACTCCGAGCGAGTCCGCTTTCGCTCTGGTGTAGCTCACCAAGAGACTGAGCGTAATCGCGAGCAGCACCAACGCAGGCGGTGCATGGCCTCCCAGAATCAGTCCGAGGAAGACCGCTACCTCGCCGACCCTGTCGAGGGTAGAGTCCAGGAATGAGCCCTTCTTCGTTACCTTGGTCGAGGAGCGCGCGACTGCACCGTCGACGACGTCGAGGAAGCCAGAGACGAGTAACAGCAGACCGGCGGTTGGCTGCCAGGAAGCGGGGAGGGAGTAAGCGTATCCCGATAGGATTGAGAAGAGAAATCCAATAGCCGTCCATGCGGTTGGAGAGGGAATCACCTTCGATGCGCCGGCACCAAGTTTGAGCGTTGCGTCTCCGAGCTTTCCCCTCAGCCTGTCGAGCATGTGGGGCCAATCCAAGAGAAGATTCTATATATATTGCCAGAAGGCCGACGCAGGAAGACATTGGGAAAGGTTGGGAAGGGAGTGGGCTGTTCCATCAGCGCGTGCTCCAATGAAGCCGAGAGATCCATCAGCAGGGAGCAACTCGCAGGCAGCAGCCTCAGCATTGGCTCTGAAGGAAGGAGCGTGTACCTCTGTAAGGATCACTACACGGCGTGGAAGAAGACCACTCGGGAATCGCGAAGCCTCGAGAGAGCAAGATGGGGCTAGACAGTAGGCTGGTGCCAGATGCGAATTCTTCAAGAACACGTTGAGTTCATAGAGTACGAGCCTGTAAAGAAGGAGATAGCTCAGGCCGAGGAGGCAGAGAAGAAAAAGGTTCGGATCGACGAGCTCGTTGTTATTTTCACTTCGGTGGAAAATGGGGACGACGAGCAGGTCGCAAGGAGGGCGGTCGAAGGGGCGAAGGAGTTCCTGCAGAGACTGGGAGTCAACAGGATTCTGATCTATCCGTACGCACATCTGAGCCAGGATCTAGCGAAACCATCGACGGCTCTCGATGTCCTGAGAAAGATGGAGAGCTTCGCAAGAGAGTCTGGCATCGAGACTCACAGGTCCCCGTTCGGTTGGAACAAGGCGTTTCAGATCAAAGTGAGGGGGCACCCGTTGGCCGAGCAGTCTAGAGTTTACTCGCTGGCACAAGCACGGGCGCCCAGCTTTCAGGAACCATCACCGGGGATGGTTTACTGGCACGACAAGGGGGTGAAGCTGAAGAACATCCTGACAGGGTTTATCAGGGCAGAACTCGCAAAACGCGACTACATCGAGATAATTACTCCAGCGCTCGCCAACACCGTCCTCTGGAGGGTGAGCGGCCACTCGGAGCACTACAGGGACAACATGTTCCTCACCAACCTTGGGGACGAAGAG
>JACPTA010000020.1 GCA_016193005.1 Nitrososphaerota archaeon
ACCCAGCCAACCAACGGCCAGTAGGGGATGTGGAACACGATGAAGAGGCTGAAGAAGAGCAGTCCCCACAGAAGCGGGAGGAGGAAGAACAGAGTCGGGCACCTGCTTAACTGTGTCACGAAGGACATTGTGAGGAGAGCCTACGAGAGCAAGAAACCGATAGTCGTAGAGGACATTAAGGGGATTCGAAACCTCTACCGGAAAGGCAATGGGCAAGGGCACGAGGTACAGGGGAATGATGAACTCATGGTCCTTCTTCGAGGCGCAGAGACAGGTCGAGTACAAGGCAGCGTGGAAGGGCGTTCAGGTCATCCACCTCACGAAGGCCGAGACGAGAGGCACCACCGTGGACTGCGCGAAATGCGGGGAGAGACTCCAATCGCCAGCAAGAGACGACCTAGAGCACAGGCAGCAGCTCTGGTGCCCTCCGTGCAAAAGGTGGGTTGATAGGGACGTGAACGCAGTCATCAACCAGGCTGCGAGGGGGCGTTTGAGGTTCGACCGTTCCCTGCTCAATGGAGTGAAAGGCGGGGCAGGTGAAGCGACGCGGCAGGAGATAGAGGAACCCGGAAGGCAGGAGACGCCGGTAATCCTCAGAGTCGATGCCTCGAAGTTGATTCATGGGCGAGAGTCGATGAATTGACAGAACCAGTACTCAGCTCCAGCAACGTCTTTATGCATATGAATGTGTACATCGCTGAACTGCGGTGGACTATTGCTCCAACTGCGGGAAGCCGCTTCCGGAGGGTGCCCAGTTCTGCCCCTTCTGCGGGATTGCAGTTCAAGCCGGCGGCTCCACAGCAAGGGCGATAGGTGCAGCTCCAGCGACCCCCAGGAGCGGAATTGACGCTCTGGGCAAGGACGTGCGCGCCAGGGAGTACTGGGCAAAGAGGCTCGTAGCTTTCGTGATAGATGCGATAATCGTTGGAGTGGTAATTGCCGTAGTCACAGCCGCCGTAGCATTCTCCACCTTCTTC
Source organism: Nitrososphaerota archaeon (assembly GCA_016193005.1). Classification (GTDB taxonomy): domain Archaea; phylum Thermoproteota; class Nitrososphaeria; order Nitrososphaerales; family Gagatemarchaeaceae; genus JACPTA01. The sequence goes on from JACPTA010000020.1 coordinate 978, forward strand.
ACCGGTCCGCTGACCATCGACCGCCTCTTCTCCTCTTTCTGGGTCGCCGGCGTATCGTCGGCCATCTCTGGCTTGGTCCTCGTACTCTACTTCGCAATTGCGGAGACCTCGTACGGCACTACAGTCGGAAAATCGATCCTAAGGCTGAAGGTAACCACCGATTACGGCGGGATGCCTTCCCTTGGTACCTCGTTCATCAGAAACATCAGCAAGATCTACTGGGTGCTGTTGCTTCTCGATGTTGTGGTTGGTCTTGCGATTGAGGTGGGCTACAAGAAGAAGTTCAGCGACAGATACGCGAACACTCAGGTAGTTCTGAGGTAGCCGTAGCTCAAAGGGATACGTTCTTCCCGTTCCTACCGTCGAGCCAAATCTCCCTCCTTCGCCTTTTTAGAAGGAGCTCGACCTTGTAGACCGGATACAGAAACGGCCTGAAACTCTCCAAGTCAGCTCCCTCCCACATCCCCTTTATGATTTCACGAATCTCAGATTCCTTGATCTTGACCTCCGCAATCTTGCCCTGCTTGAGATTGACTTCTTGAAGATCCAGCGGCTGGCTCATCCAAGAGAACTTTGGAAAGTCAAGCATCCGCCTGAACACCTTGATCCTCCCTATCGTCGTCGACCTTACCAATCGCTTTTTCTCGAGGAGGTTCATCGCGCCTCTCAGTACTCCCTTTGAGTCACCCATCATCGATACCATCTCTATCAGTGTCGAATCTCTGTCGGGGCTGATAACCCTGAGCAATTCGACCTGAAGAGAGTTCAGGCCCAGGAGGCGTTCAAAACCATCGGAGAGCACCAAGCGATCATAGAGGTCGACCACCTTCCCCTTCTCTCCGTCCAACACTAGAAAGAAACTCTCGAATTTTTTCTTTATTATCCCTGTTCTGAGTCGCACGCCGAGTTCAACGAGGGGCCGGAAGTAGAGGTGGACCGCAGAGACGACTTCTGCCCTTCCAAAGAAGAGAAAGCTCTTCTCCTTCTTCACCAGCGTTGGGATCTCCTCGGCATTAATCAAGGGCGCTACCCCAAGTTGAGGCTTCAGTTCAAGCTCCGCTCTCACTATCTCGCGAAATCGAGCGATTTCAGCTATGGGGTGTGCCTTTCGCTGACCCAGGAGTGGGGTCGCCCCGCCATGTTTGGTCTCTCTCTCCCTTACCTTAATGGAGGCTGGCACGGGCGAGATTCCCCCCAAGGCGTAGAATACGCCGGCCTTCAGGGATGTGAGCTGTCTGGGTAATCCTCTTCCAGGAAAGAACTGTGCGACCGACTGCAGGTCATTTTGGATCACAAGCTTGCCAATGAGCTGGTTTGCGCATTGACTCAGAACATTCTTGTCGACCAGCGATGGTCTTTGTGAACAGATCATCAGACCCATACCTCGCTTACGACCTCTCCGGGCTATCTCCCCGAAAATTGGGACCCTGTCGCCCGATTGGGGGACAAACCTATCGGCCTCCTCCAAGACGACGAGGTAAGGTACCCGTTGGTTCGAGATCTCACGATAGAGCGCCGTCAGGAGCGCGCTTACCTTTCCTTTCGGGTCGTCGGTCTCCGACACGTCAACGACAAGAGGCGGAATATCGGGTGCGTGCTTCGCCAGCTCTTCGATGTTCACTGTTCTCCAGCTCAGGTCCGCGCCTTCGTCTTCTCCAAGCCAGAGTACCTCGTACTTACCGTGTAGCTCTTGCCGCTACCGCTCGAACCTAGAACGCATGTCCTTCCAGTCGCAATGATGTTCGCGTCTACCCTGAAGGGCCTACCGTCGTGCGACCCTATGTGCAGGTACGCTGAACGAGAGGCAACTGAAGATCCTGATTCTCCCTCCCCCACGGTCACACAACTTCCGCGATTTTCTCTCTGATGCTAGCAGCCACGCTGTTCATCTCTTCTGCCGTGAATCTCTTCCTGTCCATGAACCTTCCCTTATCTGCTAGCCTGACCGGAATCACGTGGACATGGACGTGTGCAACAACCTGGTTGGCCGCCTCTCCGTTGTTCTGAACGAACCTGAAACCGTCGGCGTCCACCACCGAAACTACCGCCTTGGAGATTCTGGAAGCCAGCGCGAATAGCCCGCCAATCTCCGCGCCGTCCATATCCCAGACAGTCTCTCCGTGTTGCTTCGGGCAGACGAGTGTATGTCCCTTTGAGAAGGGAGCGGTGTCGAGAAATGCCATACAGGTTTCATCTTCGTAAACCATGTAGGAGGTCAACTTCCTCGCAGCGATCTTGCAGAAGATGCAATCCTCTGGAGGAACGCTGGCAGAATTCATGATTCTCTTCTCGGCGCTGGTTTTCAAAATTCCTTGAGCTGCTGTGGGGTCTTCCATTTTTCTAAACGTTTCCCTTCCTCTCCCTTCGCAGCAGTTGAAAGAGCCTGAAATTCGCCTCCTGGCCTGGTGTGAGCTGGTGCCCGCAGAAGCTGCAGGCGACCGACGCCTCCATCTGTCTTAAAGAGAATCTGCCGCACTTTGGACATTTCATCTCGAGCTCTCTCTCGTCCATGGCTTCTCGTCCAGCGGCCATCACGCGCTCCGAACTTTATAAGCCAAAAATCTCAGCAAGGAGTTCGATGGCTGAATGGTTCGTCTATATCCTCAGGTGTAGGACCGGACAGCTCTACACAGGAATCACAACGAACCTGGAGAGGCGGCTGAGGGAGCACAACTCTGGCTTTGGCTCGAAGTTCACGAGAAGCAGACGGCCGGTGACAATCGTCCACCGGGAGCGTTTCGTGAACCGCTCCCTGGCAGCAAGAAGAGAGCTCAGAATCAAGCGGATGACCCTTTCCAAGAAGCTTCAGCTCATCAGAGGCTGAAATTAGCCGGAAGATTGGACAAAGTCGCGATATTCTACTAAGATATTGGTTGGCCAAGGGTACGAGAAATCTATATTTAGAAATCTGTAGGCGGGCGTGCCAAGAGCATGCTGATATGCCTCGGTTGCAAGAGGACCATAGCGCATGTGAACGACAACGTCAAGTACGACATCTGCGGGACTTGTCTGTTCATCGAGACCGAGTTCATACCGCCTGAGGAACTCGTATCCCCTACTACGGAACTCCAGGTGGTAGAGTAGCGCCTACCACACCACGCCTATTTCAGTCTCTGAACCTAATTTCACATAGCACAAGAAAAGTTGCGGTCTTGCGGGCAAAAATTCTCTTCGAGAATCTCCATTTCACTCAAAGCTTCGATTTCTGAGCTTTTGAGAAGCTTTAGTCGCCTACGCATCTTCTAGTGTAAAACTTCAGACGAATCTAATTCTTTATAGATTCCGCTAAAATCGGTATCCCGCGTCAACGTTCAAATGAGTTAGAGTCCCTTGAAACACTATCCATCTTTGTTATTCTACGAGTACGACCTCTTGCAACAACCCAGACACTCTTGAGACCGTCCCTACTTTGACGGTTCTACCTTCGTATTGCAGTGATCCACCAGCCAACTGGCTGCAATATTTCTCGACCTGCATGCGATATTCGGACCACGGACGAAGGATAACTCCTAACAATAATGCACACAAACTATTTCATTTGGCTTGAGGTTCATTCTTCGCCTCTTGTTAATGGAACCCTCTCGTTCACAGACGATAGAAATCTTCTCGACTTGCAGGTGTGCCAGTTAGCACAAGGAGTTGAAAAATAGATTGGTGGTGGCCTCTATCCAGCCACCACTACGACGCTTGCGAGGGCATCTTGGCCTACCACCGTTACTAGGTATTGCTGTCCCGCTACGATTGTTTGGGAGTTGGGATTCTTCGGTCCCAATCCAAGTACGATCTCGCCGTTATAGCTGAGTGTAGCTGTTGCACCGGTTGTCAGGTTGTATCCACTTCCCTGGAAGAGTCCCCGTTTGAGTGCGCCATGGTCCTGAGAGCCTAGGTACTTTTGTAACGGTACTAGTGTACCGCTCTCTTCCAAGACGAAGATCTCTGAACCGAGTAGCGCTGAAGGGATCTTGCGCCCATGCTCTTTGAGTGCATCAGCGAGTGGCGATATGGTTACTATCTTCAGCTCCGCACTCGCATTACCCGTACTCTTCACTGCAACACTGAGTGAGTTTGCTGTGAGAGACGCGCTTGTGATCTGCAAGTTAGCTGTGAATTGCTGTTGAAGATGCTTCCACCACCCCTTGCCGACAAGGCTCATCCTGTGTCCTTCACGATGCGCCTCGTTGGGCACCTCACCATGCGGGACCGGGAATGCCTTTGCGACAGGCCTTATGATGAACTCTGGATTAGATGTGCTTCCGATGTTTATGACAGTTGGTGTGATATCGATTATCGTCGCGCTCGGCTGTGACGCATTGACCTGTATGCCTCCGATGATGGGAAGAGTGAGCATGCTCGATGGTACGAATGCTGTGTAGTTCTTGTCGTCATAGGTGACTTGGGCGAAGGAGACATTGAACCGGATCTGGTTGTACTTCCCGCTTGCTATGTCGACAGAGGCGACTGTCTGGCTTACATTGACGGTACTCATCAGCTCTATGATGCCCTGAGACTTTACCTGTGTCCATCCACTCGCGTTACCTGCCTCGGCTATATGGACGGCAAGGTTGCCGTACGTGACGTAGACATGAGTGACTCCCTCTGGAACGTTGGGGGGGTCGGTGATTAAGATTGATAGTATCCCTTGACTTGCCACCGTGATGCTTGAACTGGGGGTAGTTCCTGCGCTCGTTGTTGACGCGGAGGTGTTAATCACTGGACTGTAGCCAGTGTACGCCGGAATCCCCGAGAGCACCGAGACGGCTATGAGCGATACTGCTATTGCCAAGGCCGCTATGCCCGAGAGTACGACATTTTTCTTCGTGCTCATGGTTGCTATGTAGATTTGCGAATGACTTGAACCAGCATTTTTCAACAGTCCGTATAATGTTTTTGAACGGGCACTTCCAGAAATTCCAATGCAGTTATACATCAGATTATGAAATAAGTTGATTCCTTAATCAAAGCCGACAGTACAGCCATAATAGTCCGGGCGTCGACCGAGTACTCGCGCTCCCAATGATAGAATTGTTGGTGACGAGGAAATCAGCCTCTGCGCGACCCTTCACAAGCTTCCGACGAGCTCAGGAGCGAGCGCCTGTTAAGGTGAGGGAGCAGACCTCCAAGCCTTTTGTGCTTCATACCAGAAAATACCTGAAGCAACAACTAAAAGAGTGATGAACCACGCGATAACCGGCAGATTATGATAAATCGTGTAGGAAGCAACGCCAAGATAAACCGTGAATACAGTGAAAAACACGGCGTAGAAGACGAATCTCGGAACTAAGAGCGTGCCAACCCTCAGAAAGTCGCGCATTACATCAACCTTAACCTCATCTACAACTTCATACTCCCCGTTGTTCTCTTTGACCAAACCCGACTCCTTCAGCTTGTTGAGGTGGTATTGCGCTAATGACGGATTAGAAAGCGAGAGAGAGCGTTGCACCTCTCTTACACCCACTCGTCTATTCTTCAAGACATACACATAGACGCGTAACGTGTTACCCTTCAAGGACGCCTGAACGCTTCCTCTGTCCTTTGTTTGTCCCAATGGAGATCCAATGCTCGCTGCCACTATTCCTTCTTAAACTGTCAGTCGAGTTTGAATGATCATTCTGGCTATGCTGGCAGCAAAAGTGAGCAGCTATCATCCAGGAATTTACAAGAACCGGGATCGAATCTTCTACCCGAGAAGAATAGAACAGACCTTCTTTTGAGGCGTCGGTCAAGAGAAGATAGTCAAAGGACGGAGTGGAACCCAAACCTCATTACGATTCGTTTCACTCAATAAGATTGCTCACCAGAGATTGAAGTTACGGCGATCATAGAATTCCGAAAGCTCGGCATCTTTATTAGTTGCGGACGCGTTTTTGTAGCTCTTGTCTCTCGCGGATAAGATAAAGATTGGGTGCAGCGGATGGTCATACAAGGACTGGTCCGGGATCTTCTATCCCGAGACGCTATCACCCAGGGATTATCTCAACTTCTACTCGCGAAATTTCAACTGTGTCGAGATTGACTCGAGCTTCTACAGGACCCCTTCCCCCTTCATAGTAGACCAATGGAGAAGGTCGACTCCCGACAATTTCACCTTCTCACCAAAGCTTCCCAAGAAGATAACTCACGACAATAA
>JACPTA010000008.1 GCA_016193005.1 Nitrososphaerota archaeon
GTAGATTATTCCGCCTGCGACGGCACCGATCGTGACGAATGCAAACCCAATCGCGAGCATGAGCATGGCCCGGTTCTTTGTCCTTCGATAGCTGACAAGACCGTAGTAAACCACTATTGCTCCAAGGATAAGGACCACTCCCTGCGCAATCCTCAAAAGATCAATCTCGGCGACCATTCTCTACGCCCTCATCGACAGCCACATTCGCGCAAGTCTCTCCGCGATGTCTTCATTCGGGATGGCCTCAACAACGAGCTCGCCGGCTTCGAAATTTATTTGGATCGACCTGAAAGCGCTCCTGAATATCTCGAACTTCTTTCCTTCTGGAGTTATTATGATCTTGTCGATTATCATGATCCCTGCCGCAACCAATTCGTGAACCCTTCTGTAACAGGTGCTCATCGGAATGTCGTTCTCCTTGCTCAGGTCCTCCACAGATTTTGGCTTGAGAGTGGCGGAGAGAATGATTTTCCTCGAGTATTCGTCCGAGATAGCCTGAATTATCCCGTTGACCATCACCGGGCTGGAGATACGCATTATCTCTCTCTATGGGGAGCATGATGGGCATCGGTACTTCAAAAACCTTCGTTGGACTTCCGGGTCAGCGAGTATCGGTCGCCGTAATGGGCGAGGATCTTCCTCTCCGCGTTCCTCAGGATCTCACTCAGTGTTGACGGCTTGATATTAACTGTCTTGCTGAGGGATGTAAGGTCTATCTTCCTCGGAAACTCATAGAACCCTAGAGAGATTGCCTTGGACAGAACCTCCCTCTGCCTTGCCGTCAGCTCGTCATCCTGGCTTACGTTCGAGACATCGGCTATCTTGACGGAGACCTTCTGCCTCTCCAATTTTGTAAGGAGAGTTTTTAACGTATCCGAGTCTCTGACCAGTATCTTCCACCGTCCCTCCTTGCTCTCGCCATTATACGGGCACGTCACGCAGAGTGCACCGGCATCTAGAACTGCCTGACATATCGGCGGTCTGTCGAGGACCGCGACACAGAGGCTCCTCGAGCTACCTGAACGCGCGCTGTACAGCTTCTTGAAGCCCGTCTTCCTAAGGTCCTCAGTAACATCGCCCAGCTTTTCCTTCGGCGCCGCGATATCTATGAGCATCATCATCCCCTTCGTGTTGAAGTCCTTGCAGTCAAGCACTGAGATGTCGGCATCATACTTTTCCGCTATCTTTTGGATAGGACTCACAGGATCGACCGCGAGCGAAACTTGTCTCAACATCAGCCTTCCCTAACTTGTTAGGGTGACCCATATTTAACGGGCGGAGACGATTATCAAGGTTGAGAATCACCTTTCACGCTTACTCCTCCTAATGAGTTAGGGAAATCCCTTATCTCCAATACGCTCCTCGATTCAAGCGAAAAATGGGATGGCCGCAGCAAATATCGAGCTCGTAAACACTGTTCGGTTTGCGATGAAGGCTACGGGGGAGTCCTACTGGCCGGGTCCTCTTAGGCACAAGGAGGCCATCATCAAGCTGGGCGCGGAACTCGCGCATGAGGTCGCCAAGGTTTTTACCAGTGACAACCTCGCAGATTTGGCGGCACAGTTCTCCTTGTTCTGGACGACAGGCGGGTTGGGGGAAATGAGGGTCATCCAGACAGACCCGCTTCTTATTCAAGGAAGGAACTGCTACGATTGTGCTGGCTGGAAGCTGGTTGCCAGCCCAACTTCATGCGTGTTCAAGAAGAGGTTCATTAAGACAGTCTTCGAGGATGTGTTGAACAGGTCGGTCCGCATCGATGAAATCGAGTGCTGCAGGCGCATGGCCCAAGCATGCCTGTTCAGTGTCAGTACTTGACGCGATCGTAACGACTCCCTAACACCTTAGGGATAATCTATATCTCAGTTCCGTTCCTACCTTCTACCACATTGAACGACAGAGGAGCACTCGCGCTAGTCATGATGGGCCTTCTGATAGGGGCCTTCTCGCTGGGAGTTTATGTGGGAAATCCTGACGTGTTCAAGGGAACTCTCCCGGCACCAAGGGAAGTTCGAGCTCAGGAGGTAAAGCACTACACGCTAGTGGTCCAGTCTGCTGAGATCGAAGTCGCTCCAGATGCGGTCTGGCACGCATGGACCTTCAACGGAACAGTGCCCGGACCGACCATACACCTGACGATTGGTGATCGCCTAGATGTACGCGTGATAAATCAACTTGACCTGACACACAGTTTTCATACCCACCTACTGAACTACAATTTCAGTTCGGATGGAAGCCAAGCGAACGTGATCGCTGGCTTGATGGGCCCAATGATCCCCGCTGGTGAAGATTTCACCTATCGCTTTACTGCAACGAAGGCTGGGATATACTACTACCACTGCCATTCATCGGATCAGTTCCCAATTGCCTACCATATTCATCAGGGCCTGTACGGAGCGATCATAGTGGACGACGTGAATGCCCCGAAGCTTGACCACGACTGGGTTGTATTCATGGGTGAAGCAGGGCGTCAAATCTCGGGCGCAGGTGCATCGAAAGCGCCTCCGTTCATAATGAACGGGTTAGGAATACCTGGCGGTGAGGCCGCTCTGATGGACCTGCATGCATCAAAGGGGTTCGACGGTGTAGCAGCGCAGCTCAACAAGAGCCTTCCAGCTTTCCAGATGAAGCTCGGAGAAACAGCGAGGATTAGCATTGTAAACATAGGTGACCAAGTTCACAGCTTCCACCTCCACAACCTCCCCATGATCTCACAATGGTACTTCCCTGGACGAGATTGGCCCGGCAATGTGATACAGCTAGTTCCCGGGGCTGCTGATTCCGTATTTGTTACGGCAACGCAACCTGGAGTATGGCTATTCCATTGCCATGTGGTCTTTCATGCAGACGCTGGAATGATAGGAGCGATCATCGTCTCCAAGTGAGATTGGTTGCGTGGACCGATCCTAAAGGCAATCTTGCCACACTAATGGTATTTCTTTCACATTCCCGATGGTTGCCTGGCCCCACAAAGAGAAGATTGATGATTTCACTCTTTATAATCACTGTCGCCCTCTTCGTTGCGCTAACTATTTCTGCCACCCTTCTTCCGCCAAAGTCACACCTTGAATAGCTGCATGCACGGAACTCCTAGGGAGGACAGATGAACAGAATAGTTGCTTTCCTAATACTGGCTGCGGTCTCGCTTGTCTCGCTCCTTCTGGTCCTGGGGTGGTCATTGACTAATTACCAAGTTGGGAATGCCTCGATGAACGACATGATGAAGCAGATGATGGGAGGCGGGTACGGCTTGGGGATGCAGGGGATGCCACTATTGATGTGGTCGTCTATTCTTCTCCTCGGGGGGATAGTGATCGCAGGTGTCTTTGGTTTCGTCTACTACCTTGCGTACCCGCAGATAAGACTCAGTTCACCGAGTCAACAGATAATGCAGCCCACGTCTGCAACAACAGAGGATTCAAAGACGAGCTGGTCCATGCTTCTTCGCACTTCCAAGCCAGATGAGAAGAAGGTTCTGGAGGTTTTGGCGTCGCACAACGGCGTATACTTGCAGAAGTTCATCGTCAAAGAGTCGGGGCTCAGCAAATTGCGCACTCACAGAATAATCTCGAGGTTTGTCGAGCGAGGCGTGCTAACGGCCGTCAGGAGAGGTAACACAAACGAGATCAAGTTCGCCGACTGGCTGAAAGTGATGTCCTCGGAAGGAAGCTGAATTCCTACCCGCAGAAGTTCTAGGACTTGCAAACTAACCTGAACGAAAGCAAGAGTCTCAGAATGAAACATGGATGAAACGATTTCATCGTTTCGTTTCAGCGAACTACCATAATCCCTGCCACCGCATATACAAGCCAGGTGAATGAAAAAGTGAAGAC
>JACPTA010000021.1 GCA_016193005.1 Nitrososphaerota archaeon
GATATCCGATAGTCAGTGGTGAGCGAATCAATCCAGTTCTCAAGTATCTGTCTATGCATGTCGGGATGGAAGACGATCTTCCGCGCCAGTCTCTTCATCCGTGGAAGAAACTGCAGTTGCCTGAGGTAGAATTCCTGCATGGGTACTATCTCGATGGGGGTACGACTTCGCTCGCAGAGTGGTGTTCTGTGTTGAATCTGCTCTGTCTTCGTAGCTATCCCGGCAGCCTGAAGGTCCTGTATGATCTGCGATCTTGCATCCTTGACGGAGAGGCCGGCGTACTTTCCACTGGCCGAAGTCATCTTTCCATCTGTGTCGATGGCAACAACCTCCTTCAGTTTGAACTCGCGAAACAGCATCACATCATGGTAATCTCCATAGCTGCAGACCATCACGGCACCAGTCCCAAACTTCCTGTCCACGCTCCTGTGCGACTTTACAGGTACTTCCTTCTCGTAGAGTGGGACAATCGCCATCTTCCCTACAAACTTCTTGAACCGTTCATCGTCAGGATGAACAACAATCATCTGGCATGCGACCAGCAACTCCGGGCGCGTTGTGGCGACACCAATCTCCTCAGAACCATCCTTGATCTTGAATCTGTTCGTGACAAGATAGGTTGGTAGCTCTTGATACTCAATCTCAGCATCAGCGATTGTCGTGCCACAATCAGTGCAGTAATTGTTGGGCCTGTTGGCGACGTAGATGAGTCCCTTGTTCCAGAGCTCGATGAACGACCACTGAGTAAACTTGCGGAAGACTTCGGAATCAGTCCTGTACTTGTTCTTAAAGTCGGCAGAAATCCCTAATCGCTTCATCAAACCAATCATGTAGTCTTCTACGTCGTCAAGCGCATGCTTGCAGAGGTCGATGAACTCGGCACGCGGTGTCTTGCGCAACTGAATCCTGTACTTGCGTTCTGTCGCAATCTCGACAGGAAGTCCGTTCCGGTCAATCCCGATTGGGAAGAGGACGTTGAAACCTTTCATTCGGGCAGAGCGGGAGATCATGTCAATCTGCGAGTACTGAGTAAGCGCACCTGGGTGCCACGGCTTGCCTGAGGGGTAGGGCGGGGGCGTGTCGATAGAGAAGTTTTTCTTGCGCCTATTCGGCTTAAAAGCGTAGATTTTTTCGGCTTCCCAGTACTTATTTTCCTCTTCTTCTAAACCAGGATTCCAACTCGTAGCCTCAAGCTTGGGGACGAATTGGCTCTGCAAAGGCTCAATATGCTTGGCTCTGGGGTATTTAGCGGTTCTCGGAAGATTCGGCGAAAGAACCCTTGAGAACTGTCAGAATTTTTGCTAATGTATTAATACAAAGAGGCCGCTGAATCTGCGTTCAAAAAATGGCGAAGTGGGAATGTTACAGGTGCTCTAGCATAATCGAAGCTGGCACCCCTCCAGAAGAGTGCCCCTTCTGCCATTACTCTCTCACCTTTTGGCTCGAACATGTTGAGAGGGAGCCGATGACTGTAAGGAACTTCGTCCGCACCAACATCTTGAAGATCGACGCAAATCAATCTGCTTGGGAAGCTGCGACGATGATGCGCGACAACGACGCGGGAAGCGTCATTGTAACGGTGAATGGCCAGCCGTCCGGGATTGTCACGGAAAGAGACATCATGTACAAGATAGCGGCAGAAGATTTGCCCGCTTCGAAAGTTCTTCTGAAGAAGATAATGTCTTCTCCAATAATCTCCGTTACGGCAGATACTTCCACTACGGAAGCAGTCAAGCTCATGGCAGCGCATCATATCAGGAGGTTGCTCGTCACAGAGAACGGGAAGCCAATCGGGATGCTAAGCCAGCGCTCCCTGGTCGGAGGTAGCTTCCGAGTCGTCAAAACAACGGGAGCGAACGAAGAAAGAGACTAGTCTACTCGGCGTAGATCGAAGTATCTTCTACCTTGCTCTCCTTGAACGCAAGCTTCCGTTTGACATCGTGCTCCCAAAGGAAGATCACTGCGCATCCATTCTTCTTATAAACAGATTCTCTGAATTTTGGGGATGCCGTCCGCCACATCCGGACATTAGGGAAGTGTTCACGGCAGGAATGGTAGTAGCAGCCTAGAACCTCGAGGACTTCCTTCTTGGTTCTGTGAATGAAATCGGGGATTAGTCCACCAATTACTAGTTTCCCGTTGCCGACGTATTCCCATTCATCTCCCAATGTCTTCGCTACTTCCATTTCCAACTTGTTCGGTTTTCTCCTCGGAGCCTTCATACCCATTTTCGCAAGCTCCAAGAACGAACCGTATTTCTCAAGGAAAGCATCTCTCATCATTTGAGCTCGTTTCTGTTGATCCACAACCTGGTACGAGAGCTGCCGGGCAATCTCAAGTTTCTTCTGTTCCGCGGGCCATTGAAACCTCCTCTTCTGAGCCTCGCTGCAATGTTTCCTAGTTTCATCGCTAGTCACCAGTTCCCCGGAACGCCTCAACTCTCTGGCTCTTTGTATTCCCAAACTAGATATCCGGCGCAGATGTTGAGATAACCTGCCTCTATAGTCCTCTCTTGCCAGCACTTCTTCAATGCTGCCGTTTGCTTAATTCTTCGTTCCGGGTTTTGCTACGTCTTCTTTACTCGCTCACTTCTCGATATAGACTCCAGCATGTTTTTCGTATCTCGCATCAGAAAGTGGTGGTTTCGAATATAAGCTCCTATCCTTTACGCCCGCCATCTTGAAAGCCAAGGCTCGCCGCTTATCATTCGAGCAGGTTCCACAGTGAACCGGTAGCCTTCTGCCTCGGACTTTCTTGAAGCCCCCTCCCGAGTAACAGCTGTAGGTGTAAACCCATGGGACTCCAAGCTCTTCTCCAAGCTTCACGACCTTGTCCTTGTCGTATGTTATCAGGGGTGCGAGAATCCTGTAACCACCGTGGTGGGTAGCCTGTTCCGCGAGTCTGTTAATCTCTTCCAAGAACTCGGGGGTGTTATCCTTCATAGCGACGGGTGTTTCCCTCCTTATACCGATGTAGACATCATATCTACCTTGACCCGAGATGTAAAATGATTCTGCATGGGCGAGTCCAACCAGGAGTAAGATGGCATTCCTGCAGGGATCCCACCATTTCAGTATACGCTGCTTTGCCTTCTCTGGATTCCAGAGATCAATCTCTTGGGTCTCCGGAATCTTCTTCTCAGGATGCGTCAAGAGGGAGGTACTAATCTCCCCAAGCCAAGTCAAGTCTATGATTTTGAGCCTCAATCCCAGTTTCTTCGCTATCTCCTTGATGCAGAACTCCTCATAGGCGTAGGCTCTCTGTCCATAGTTGCAGAAGATGAGTAATTGCTTCCGAGGTTTGAGGACTTTGTTAACATAATAGGCCGTGGTTACGGAGTCCACTCCCCCTGAGATACAGTTTATTGCGTTCCTCGCTTCCCCACTCAACTTTTCACCGATGCACGAACCAAGTGGTCCCGTTTGACGCCTATCTGCTCCAGAACCCTTCGGTGTCGCTTGAAATCGTAAGACTTGTCTGTCAGTTCCTTTAGAAGGTTCTCATAAGTCGCCATGTAAGATATCGCAATCTTCTTCTCGCGTGTGGTTAGGTCACAAAGACAGCTGCTGCAATTAACGCACTTCCAGTCCCCACACACCTCACATTCCTCACTCTCAGCTTTCTCGAACCATCTGAGACACCGAAAACAACATAACTTTGTCGCCCTACACATTTCAGATGTACTCCGTCTTGAGAATCCTTTTCACCCGCATTAGGGAGAGGAGAATTATCGCCGAGCCTGCAACCGCAATACTTCTCTCAAAGTACATCACTGGCGTGATCAGTGACCAGAGACCTCCGGGCAGATGAAGAATGCTTATCGAACCAATATTCATCGTCACGAGTTCGCACATGGTCGTCGCCAAGCCATGCAACAAGATATTCCACTTCCCACCCTTCGTAAAATGCTTGACTTGATTCGTCAACGCTAAAGCGATCAGAATGAAATACGGAAGAAGCCAAAGGAATGTTCCTCCAGAGAAAAACGCATACCAAGCGAGACCAAAGACCGCGTACGCAGTTGGAATCAAGTACGACCTGTGGAAGCCGAGTGACCCAAAGATCAAGGCAGTCGCAGGTATCAGCATCCCGAAGAATCCGAAGACTGGAATTAGCGACAATTGGAAAGCGAACAAGCCGAGGGGAGCCAAGATACCGACGAGGATGGCATCCCTTGGTTTGAGCAGCCTCGCCAGGACAGGGAGTAAGATAATCCCCGCGGTGATGAAACCAGCTCCACCAATGAACGCACTAATTGGAATAGCATTAGATGCTACATAGAGAGCTGTAAAAGTGGCCGCAAGCGCTATGCCTCTCGTTCTTACTGAACTATTGCTTATTTTCCATCTACCTCCGACACCGGGGTTTCTTAGGCGGAACGGGTGGAGGTAACCACTCACCCGCCTTCAATGCCAGCTAGGAAGATTGTAGTATAAAAGACTCTGTACGCTAAAGGTTTCCGAAGTCAGTTCTTGCAAGAGCGGGATCAGAAGGCAACCCGGCCACAGGACGGAGAGTAGAGTGTTTTCTCTCTAAAGCCGTTCGAATATTTGCCCATTATTCATACTTGTGTAAAATGATGTTGACTCGCTCGATTATCAGTCTAAGGGAATCCACATGATACAAGGTTGTGATATAGACGGAATGAGCAAGGTAGAAAGCAACAGCAATGAAGCGAAGAAACTCGCTCTCAGGTGCAAAACGCTCGAGGCGCAGCTTCGACAGTCAATCCCCAAGAAGGAACATAACGAGGTCGTCTCCAAGCTGGAAAGAGAGAACAACTATCTCGAGAAGGACTTGGACCGGGCCAAGGCCGAACTACAGAAGACGACTGCCCTCAACAAGCAGCTCTCCGCGATAGCCGATCAGATTACAGTCCAGAACAAAACGATGACCGGCCAAGGTAGGATTGTTGATGCCCTTCTCACGAAGGTTTCTCAGGGGACCGTTCCAGCTTCGATTCACCTTCAAAGCCTCTCGAAAGTCAAAGAACTGGAGGAACAGATCCGAGGAATGGTAAGCAAGACGGAATATAATTCGGTCGAGAGGAGGTGCGAAGAGCTTTCGGGCCGATTGAACACCATGGTGGCCGTGACGGAGTATTCCTCTCTGAAACAGAGATTTGAAGAACTCTCACGCCAGTTCAATAACACGGTCCCCGCATCGGAATACGCCTCCGTCAAGAACAGATGCGAAGAGCTGGAGAACACCATCTCGTCAATGGTGCCAAAGGAACAGCTGAGTTCGGCGGAAGCTACAGCGAGAGAGCTGGAGGCAAGGCC
>JACPTA010000047.1 GCA_016193005.1 Nitrososphaerota archaeon
CAGGGGGACTCGACAGTTCTATCCTAGCGCATTGTTCTGCAAGGCATACAAAAGTGACGCTCTGCAGCGTCTACGCAAAGGGGTCGAAGGACGAAAGAGGGAGCGCGCGAGCCGCCGAGAGACTTGGTCTTGAGCTTGTGAGCAGGGAGGTTGATGGGGAGGACGTGAGAAATGAACTCAACAGCCTGAGACTGCCTTTCGCCCCGTCCTCGATGGATAAGGCGCTCTGGTGTATCTACTCAATCGCCGGAAGAATGGCCAGGGAGAGGAACGCAGATGTTCTGCTGCTGGGGCAACTGGCTGACGAGCTCTTCGGCGGCTATTTGAAGTACGCTCTGGAACTCCAACGGGAAGGAGTAGAGGCGGCCAGAGCGATGATGGAAGGAGACGTTTGGGCCTGCTCAAGACTCGGATTCATCCGCGATGAGACTGCGTCCTCCAAGTGGATCGAGCCGAGATTCCCGTTCGCGGAGGAGGAGATAGTTCGACTTGCTCTTGGTCTACCAACAGATTACAAGATTGCACACGGCGAGCGGAAGAGGGTGCTGAGGCTTGCTGCTCTCGAGTTGGGCCTTCCAGAAGAACTGGTAACGAAGCCGAAGAAGGCCGCGCAGTACAGCAGCGGGGTAATCAAGCTTGTCTAGCGGTGTATGAGGCCTTGGGCGAAGACTATCTGAAGAAAATCGCCCATGCGACGGCGCGTCACGAGAAACCCTACCTACCTTCACAAGATACCAAGCTTCTTCGCAGGTCCGTAAAGGAGTACACCGGCGGGTCCGCCCTAGAAATCGGTTTCGGCAGCGGTTCGGTGATGGAGGAGCTTTCGAAGAACTTCGAGCTGGTCGTGGGAACCGAGTTGATTCCTCTTAGAGAACAGTTCAGCAGCCTTGGAGGACCTTGGCATCGAATCATCGCTGACCGAGCCACCTGTTTCAGGAGCTCCATCTTCGACCTAGTGGTCTTCAACCCTCCATACCTCCCGTCAGATTCCATAGAGGACATCACAGTCGATGGCGGTGGCGGAGGGGTTGAGGTCCCGCTCCTATTTCTTGATGAAGCGTCGAGAGTTATCACGCGGGACGGCAAGGTTCTAATGGTAATATCGGACGCTGGGGAGATCGCGCGGATCGAGACCCGCTGCGGTGCCATGGGTCTTCAATTCAGAATCATCGCTGAGGAAGATCTGTTCTACGAAAGCCTTTACGTCTACGAGATTAAGTGGAAAGAAGAGGGTCCCTGAATCTGTCTTGTCGTCCGTCCGAGCTTATCTACTTGCTGGCAAACCTCCAGGGTAAGTGAGAAGTATGGAGCAGGCGCGTGTCAGAAAGGATATTCCAGCACTCAGGAGCATGACCTACCTCGACAGCGCGGGAGCGGGCCTGCCCCCTCTCTCCGTAACTGATGCGATGAAGGCAATCGTCGACGACTGGTCACGTACAGGCGAGCACTGGGAGGAGTGGCTGCTGGATGTGGTGGAATGCCGAGAACGCTTCGGGAAACTGGTAGGGGCGAAGGGCAGGGAGATCGGCGTAGTTCCGAGCGTCAGTGTTGCACTGGCTGCCGTGGCAAGCTCTATCGACTTCTCTAGGAAGAAGAAGGTGGTCGTGAGCAGCCTGAATTTCCCGACCAACATAATCCTCTGGCAGAGGATGAGGGAGAGGGGGATCTTGATGGGCGTCGAGGTCTTGCGGCATAGGAATGGGGTCGTGCCAATCGAGGCCTACGAAAAGATGATTGATGACAACACAGCCCTCGTCTCGATCGATTACGTCTCGTGGCTAAGCGGTTCGAGGGAGAAGGTCAAGCATATTGCGGAAATCGCACACCGACGAGGAGCCCTGATTCTGGTGGATGCATTCCACGCCCTCGGTGTTTTCCCTTTCAGCGTCAAGAGGGATGGAATAGACGTACTTGTATCGGGATTTTACAAGTGGCTCTGCGGTCCTCACGGCGTTGCTTGCATTTACGCTGCAGAGGATCTCCTTAAGGGACTTGACCCCGCTTACCTCGGATGGCACGGGATAGAGGGCAATGTAATCGAGAGGCTTCGAGGGGGGAGGGATCCCTTCGACGTTCCATTCTCACAGAGCAGCGCGAAGCCGTCTCGCTCCGCCGCCCGATTCGAGTGGGGAACGTGGGCGACGGTGACCGTGAAGGGAGCCATCGAGGCGATGAAGTTCGCAGTGAAGAACAATCCCAGTAGCAGATTCAAGATCATACGAGAACTGAAACAAGAGCTGACCGCTGGCCTGGAGAAGGTTGGGGCCAAGTTCCTGACGCCCCCGCTCGAAACAAATCTTGGTGGAGGAATCGTAACGTTCCGTGCGAAGAAGATGGAAGCCGTTGTTGCGAGGCTGTTGAAGAAGAAGATAATCGTCTCTGGAAGATTTGGACATGTTCGAGTATCTCCACACTTCTACAATACGGGAGAAGAGATTGAAAGGTTCCTAACGGCGATCCATACGATCAAGGAGTAGAGAATTGCGATCGGGATCAGCCTCTTTTGGCGACGGGCGTTATTGAACGCCAGTCCGTCCGTGCCGCGGTCTTTCCCCTTAGCCTTTGTATGTAATTGTAGGCCGTGAGAGCCGCGATGCTCCCCTGCGCGGCAGAGATCACCGCCTGCTTGTAAGCTATGTTTGTGACGTCGCCTGCTGCAAAGATGCCCGGGCGAGAGGTATTGCCGTCCCTGTCTACCACGATTTCATTCTTAGAGTTCAAGATGAGGATATTCTTCAGAAACTCGGTCTTTGCCAGGTAGCCTATCTCTATGAAGATCCCGTCAGCCTGCATCTCTCTGCTCTGCGAGTCATTCGTGAGTAGCACAATCTTCTCGAGCCTTGCACCGCCCTTCAGCTCTATCACCTTCGAATTCGCAATCGCGTTCACGTTGGGTAGCTTCAGCACCTGCTCGACCAGATCCTCGCTTCCTATCGGCTTGTCGTAGTTGTGAATCAGGTAAGTCTTCGACACTACGTTGGCGAGATAGTTTGCCGCCTCAAGGGCTTGGTCTCCCGACCCCACCACAACGACGGTCTTCCCCTTGAAGAGGGGGCCATCGCAGACCGCGCAGTAGGATACACCTTTTCCCTTCAACGTCTGTTCGCCAGGAACACCGAGGTCCTTGGGGGTCTTGCCGAAAGCCAGTATCACCGTTGTTGCACTGTACTCGCCTGCTGTGGTTCTTACCTTGAAACACAGGTCGGGGCAGGGAGGGTCCTCTTCCACCCCAGTCACCTCCTCGTAGACAAAGTCGACGCCGTAAAGTTCAGCCTGTTCTTTGAATTTGTTGGCGAGCTCGAACCCACCGATGCTCGTAAAGCCCGGATAGTTCTGAATCTCGTTTGTGAGAAGCATCTGGCCACCTATGTCCTTTGTAATGAGAAGTGTCTTGAGGCTCTGTCTCGCGGTGTAAAGAGATGCCGTTAGTCCGGCGGCCGAACCTCCAACAACAATCACGTCATATAGCATGTTTCAAATGAGTGCGCTTTTCGTATTAAGGATTCGCTTGAAGAGTCAAGCGGATGGTGCAAATGACTGTCTCAGAAGGACTAATCGAAGGGAACGAGGTGGGCCCGGCAGTTTCCGCACCAAAAATGGTGCCAGAATTGGTTCGGTTCCGCAGGTTCATGCCCCTGAAGATTCGCACCAGCGAATATCTATGGTTATTAACCGTGACAATCTGTTAGCACGTCAA
>JACPTA010000048.1 GCA_016193005.1 Nitrososphaerota archaeon
TGTCCACGATCTTGTCCAGCTCGGGGGTCGAAGCTCCGACTCTCCCGAGCACTGCGTGGTTGTAGGTCATCAGCCTACCGAGCTCAACCGCATTCCCAGTCTTGAGCTTTGTCGCTGCCAGCAGGGAGAGCGCGCTCATCGCGTCGCAAAGGCCAGCGAAGAATCCCGGATACTCATCGCCGAGGCTCGAAACCTTGGTGATGAGCCTGCCTGTCTCTCTCCTGACGCCTGAAAGAATGACGAGAACCTTGGTCTCCCGCGCG
This sequence comes from Nitrososphaerota archaeon, assembly GCA_016193005.1. Lineage (GTDB taxonomy): Archaea > Thermoproteota > Nitrososphaeria > Nitrososphaerales > Gagatemarchaeaceae > JACPTA01. The sequence continues at coordinate 264 of JACPTA010000048.1, forward strand.
ACTGTGACCCTCTTGGGCTTCTCGCCCAGTCTGAACAGGATGACCCCGCCGAGCGCTGAAGCGCTCACATCTATTCCGGAGGGTCTGCCGTGTATCTCCCTCTCGCCGACCATGGCGTGATCTACGACAGAGTCGAGCGGAATGTTCCATCCCTCAAGCTTGTTCACTGCACCGACGGCCGCGACCATCGTCGAGGCTGAAGAACCAAGGCCCGAGGCGTTAGGGATCTGTGAGGTAATCCGGAGACGGACCTTCGGGTCTGCTCCCATGTCGGCGTACAACCTGCGTATTGTCTTCTCAACGGGAAGAAGGCCCGAGACGTTCCTCGAATGCGCTGACTGAACGACGAGCTCGCTCCAAGGGATGGCTTCGACCCTGACCCTCTTCCCGATGGCCGCTGCGAGGGCGTAGGCCTTGTGCACGACGAAGTGCTCCCCCGTGAGGATTATCTTGCCGGGTGCTTCACAGATAGCTCTCACGAAGCTATCTCACGAACCTGGCTGACGGGTAGCCAACCACTGAACTCCTGTCGCCCGCCGTGTCCCCACTGCTTGCGTACTTTAGGACGTCAGCCCGGACGAAGCCCAATCTTCTGCACGCTTCGATGACGGTGCCGATGGCCCCGTACCCGCAGGCGGTGACATTCTTCCTCTGGAGAGTAGCATAGAACGCCTCCAGGTCCATCTGCTCGACCGCCTTTAGGAGCGCGAGGTCCTTCTCCCTGGCTGAATCGGCGGTCTCATAGTGGGTCAGGTCTGAGGACGCGATGAGAATGGCTTCCCTATTGCGGAGCAGATCGGCAATCCCCCTCCCGAGCTCCTTTGCGGTCTCGATCTCCTGGAAGCTAATCGAGATTGGCAGCATCGAGAACCGGCCGTATATCTCCTGGAGGAACGGGAGCTGGACCTCCAGTGAGTGTTCCATCTTGTGCGACACTGGGTCGTAGTCCACAATCCCTGTGAGGTCAACGATCTTCTTCGCCGCGGCTGCGTCAACAGGCACCTTCCCCAGCGGGGTCTCCCACTCTCCCTCCCTGTAGCTCGAAATCCCGCTCCCAACGCCGTAGTGATTCGGCCCGACGATGACAACCAGGTCGGGCCTCCTGAGGGATGACACGTGAAGGTAGCTGTGCGCAGCGACGGGTCCCGAATAGATGTAACCGGCGTGAGGACAGACGCAGGCGACTATCCCGTGACTCTCGTCCTCCGAGGGAGGAAGCCTTCCCGGCCCGACGGCGTGCCTGTAGCAGTCTGCTATCAGTCTCCTCAGCTCGGCCGGGTCAGAAGGGTAAAAGCTGCCGGCGACTGCGGGCCGCCTCGTGACCATCAGCGACGCGAGCGAGCGGCTCTTATTTTAAGGGGCTCGTCAGTTCTATGCAGGTTCTTCCCCTGCCAGCTCTTCTTCGGTCATCTTCGTCTCGAAATCGTCGATATTGTATTTCATCTGCTGGTCCATCGAAAGGAGCGTCGCGTGAGTGAGGACGGATCGAGCAACGAGCCAGAAGATGGCCGCGAGGGCCTTCCTTCCCCTGTTATTCCCCGGGATCACGAGGTCGATGTCATCCGTCACGTTGTCGGTATCGCAGATGGCGATGACAGGTATTCCCATGCTGCCTGCCTCGATGACTGCCTGGGTATCTGATGCGGGGTCCGCCACGAGGACCAATTCAGCGTCAATATGACCAGGGTATAGCGGGTTGGTGAAGGTGCCGGGCATGAATCGGCCAATGACGGGGATCGCACCAGTGAGTTCACAGAACTTCTCGACTGGTACCTTGCCGTAGTCCTTGCTGGTGTAGACGACGGTGTTCGGCGCTCCGACGAAGGCGATGAACTTCCCGGCTATGTCGATCCTCTGGAGAGTCTTCGAATAGTCGATTATGTGCAGCCCGTCGGGCCTGGGCCTAGTCGTGAACTGCTCCATGGTCTTAGTCCGCACGGGGGTCCCGATCCGTATTCCAGTTGCGAGAAGTGCCTTCTCCGAGAGTTGGGGAATAACCATCTTCTCCTCGGACCCGACCTCCTCGTCCTCCCGTTCTTCCAAATCTATAGCACCAAGTTGGTCATCCTTGAAATCCTGAGCTTCTCGGCAATTCGTATGAGCTCATTCAACTTTGTCGTTCTCTCCCCGCCCGCCACGCCACACTTTATAAGTGCGCAGGAGAGTCCAACGGCAAAGTGGGCCAGATGGCCGCCTTCGTTGTCCCCGGAGCGATGCGACGCCGCAATCGCCTGACTCGACTTCCTTGCGAGTGAGGCGAACTCGCACGCCTGACCGAGCGTACCAACCTGGTTCACCTTCAGTATCACCCCGTTCGTACTCTTCGACTCGACTCCACGCCTGAGTCTCTCCGGGTCTGTGGTGTAGAGGTCATCGCCTACCACGAGGGTTCCCTTGAGCGAGCCCATCAGCTTCGAGTATCCCTCAAAGTCTTCCTCATGGAGAGGATCTTCCATGTAGAAGAGGTTGTACCTATCCCTAAGCTCCGATGCATAGGCTATCTGCTGCTCGATGGAAAGCCTCTTCTTCGACGCCCTGTAGTAGTAGGTCTCGCTCTTCTCGTCGTAGAGGCTGTCAGCGGCGAAGTCGACACCCATCGCCATCTTCATCCCCTCCGCGTCTTGGACGACGTCTACCGCCTCCCTTGCGACTTTCAGGGCCTGCTCGTCGGAGATTCCGGGAGACCATCCCCCCTCGTCACCCTTCCCCACGGGGTAATCGAGAGCCGTCGATCTCGGTCAGAAACTTCGAAAGACCCACGAGGTCTGAGGCATCGACGCCGATCAGCCTCTTCTTGTATGAGTAGACGAGCTTCGCCGTCTTATCGGGACTGCCATCGACGAACGGCACTGCTTCGTGCTTTCCCCTGCTCGCACCTGACGGCGAGAGCGCCCTCCCAACCTTTCCGTCGACCGTCACCTCGGCCTCGACGCCTGGGTCCCCGCGGCCGTTGAAGCAGACACGGGCGCGTATTTCTTGGATCAGCATCTCTGTGATCAGAGCGCTGGAGATTTCTTATTGTAGTAGGGCAGGACCTGGTCGATAAGATCGACCGAGGAGATGAGCATCCTTCTGCAGCAGTACCGCTTGATTCCGGCTTCATCGAGGACCTTGGCCGGGTCTTCTCCGCCCTTTACCCTACTCTCGAACTCGGTGAACTTGTCTCCGATCAGCTTTCCGCATGTGAAGCATCTAATGGGAACGAGCATTATTGACCAATTCGCTTGAGATGAATCGCCCGTCACACCTAATGATATATGGTTATCGGAAGCTAGCGGATGCCTCCCCAGATCTCGGCCGCTTTGTGACAGCCTTCCGTGTACCCCGTTGGCGAGAAATAGTCGACAGCCCTCTTGGCCTCCAAGAGTTTCTGCCCGTATAGGTATGGCATAACCTCAACGAGAATTCTCAGGGCCCTTAGACCTGACGCTCCCCTGCGAAATTTGGGTCTTCTGTTCGGGAGAAGAATCGCTTGTCCCTTGTCTCTTGGGGGACTAACGCGTATGGCTTCTGCAAACCTCGCCACCCACTCCCTGTCGGTCATCTCGACTATGATAACGAGCGCGGTATCAAGTTCCTCCGCGTCATAGGAGCAACTTATTGATCCTTCGGTACCAATCATCGTGCCAACGAATCGTCGGTCCCCTTTGGTTCGGATGACGGGCATTGGAACGTGTTTCCATGCCTTCGCGAGACATTCCAGCCTCTTGATTTTCCATGACTCTGGAGCCGGAATTTGGTATCTTTTTCTCAACCGATATAGTTGACTTGGGTGAATATCCAACACGTGTGCAGCAGCAATCTGCGAGTCGGTTGCATGGAGGGCGGCCAGGATTCGCTCCTTTGTGATTACTAACCGCGACAATAGTTGGATAAGATGTTACCAGATTTAAGGACATAGGTCAACGATAGCTTTTCTGTCTCCTTCGCCTGGCTCCTGGCCCGCCAAACTTCTTCGGCTCGGCCTGCCTCGGGTCTCCGGAGAGGAGGTACTTGTTGTAGGCACGCATCTTCTCCCTCATTTCGCCGCCCTTCGAGAGGTCGGAGTAGGCTCTGGCGACAGCCATCGCCACGGCGTCAGCCTGGCTCATGAAGCCCCCGCCCGAGACACTCACGTCCAAGTCGTACTTTTCTCTCGCCTCCCCCGCGATCGCAGCTGGAGCCATTATGTGCATTCTTGCGACCTCGGGCTCCCAGATCTCAAGTGGCGTCCCATTGATCCTGATCCTTCCTATCCCCGACGTAACGGCCGCCGTAGCCCTGGCAGTCTTCCTCGCTCCGGAGTAGAGCTTGGGCTTTGGCTGCTTCGCCGCCTGGCTCGCTCCCTTAACCATGCCATCCCAAGTTCCTTGAGAGCTCTCCCAGCGACGTGTAGACCGGAATCGGCCGTACAGCCTCGGCATCCTCGAATCGGCTCAATTTCTGCGAGGCAAGGCTCTCTGGCAGACCAATGTAAACCCTCAGCCTCTTCATCGCAGCTCTCCCCTTGATCACTTGATGGGGGACCATTCCCCTGACCATTCTCTTGAGGATCTTGTCGGGCGTCCGGTAATGGATAGGCCCATATATTGGGTTGACCCTGCTTGATATCTCGAGCTTCCCCTTCCACTCTTCGATGACCGTCGCCCTCCTCCCGGAGAGCAACGCCTTCTCGGCGTTGACGACCACCACCCTCTTTCCCTGAAGGATGAGCTTCGAGACCTTTGAGCAGAGCCTTCCGGCTATCTGCCCTGAGGCATCGACGTAGGTCGGAGACGGATTAGCTGACAATTATCACACCACTCCCTTCCGGGTAGCGTTTCAGGAACTCCTCGACACCGACCGCCTCCCCGCCTGCCGCTTCAATCTTCTTCCTCGCCGACGACGAGAACGCGTAAGCGCCCACTACGAGCCCCTTCTCAACGACCCCCGTTCCGAGGACTTTACCGGGGACGAATATGGGCTGCTTCTTCCCTGTGAAGCGCGTGAGGTGGTTCACGTTCACCTCGACCCTCGTAGAGGAGCCCCGCGATAGGATCTCCGATGCTGATGCCCATACCGGTGCCTTCCTCTTCCGTCCCTGCCTTTCGAGACGCACAATGGTCCCCTTCAGGACCGAGTTGACGGCCTTCATTCTACCTTCGCACTTACCTCCTTCTGCATCTCCTTCAGCTTCTCCTCAAGAATCTCAACCGCCTTGGTCACGATCTCTTTCGGACGGAGGACACCGGAGGACTCGACCTTCAGGACGAAAGAATCCTCGCTCTTCCCATCCAGCAGGACCGAGACTGTCGCGGGCTGCCACTTTGCATGCTCCTTCCCTCTCCCAAGCCTTGCATAGGCCTCAAGCTTCACTGTCTGCCCCGGCGCCAGTTTCACGACGGGGATGCTCGCGCTGATCGGGCTGATCTCCCTGTCCTCGGAGACCAAGTCGCCTGAGTAGACGGTCCTCGTCTTCTCATGCGCCGATGCGTCCAGCACCAGAAGGACTCTGCACTTCTGGCATCCCAGCGGTGTCCCACAGTCGCACTTCTCTGGCAGGATGTATCTCTCGAGGTCAGTCTTGAGCGGCAACATTCCGAGCCTGTGCGCGAGTATCTCGTCGTAGAGGACGGAGGAGTTCTCGAGAATCACGACGTCGTCAATCGCCATCGAGGGCACCTCCGAGAGGCAGAATCGCCTGACCGCGTTTGCGTAGCTGCGGTCCACCCCATCAAGTTGCAACGAGACTCTGTCTTCTGCATCTTCCAAAACTTTGACCTTGAGCATATCAAATAATTCTCCAGTTAGTGAACCCGAAAAGTTCGAAATCGAGGTAGGTCTGGGGTTTAAAAACATTCGTCAGAAAAGAGCAGGGAAACACCACAAGAATCTTATCTGACGGCCGCAATTGCCATCCAAGACCAGAAATGAGATGGGTGACAAGAGAGAGGGCGAAGGTTGACAGAATTGCTTGCCCTTGGCTGATAAAGAAGTTCGTAGACAGGGAGGCTGAGTTTCTCTTCGTTCCTAAAGAGGAGGTGTTGGAGGTTGCGAAGGGGAAGAATGCCATTGCCTTTGACGCTCCGGGGGCTGACCTCACGCATTACAAGGAGGATGGCCAGGATTACGTGAGCTTTGATGCCATCGTCCGCAGGTACGGTCTGAAGGATAAGGCCCTGCTCGAACTGGCTAAGATTGTCCGTGGCGCTGACACAACAATACCAGGTCCGCCCCCTGAGTCGGCAGGGCTGGAAGCGGCTGCGACCGGCTTCAGGGCAGTCGCAAAGGACGACTTCGAGAACATGCAGCTGCAATTCCCTCTCTACGACGCTCTCTACAATTACTGCCAGCTGAAGGTTCAGGGGTCGGCGAGGCTCGAACACGCCGTTAGGTGAATTGCGGACGGCAATTCTTATAATCTCAGGCTTACGGGCGGAGTAAAGAATTCAAGGCTTGTCGACCGAATTCAGACACCTCGTGAGGATAAGAGGGAAGGACCTCGAAGGTTCGAAGAAGCTAGTCGCAGCCTTGGCCGATTTGAAGGGCATCGGTGACAATTTCTCACACATGCTGATTACTAACCTGGGGCTCGACCCGAAGATGAGGACCGGGTTTCTGTCGGAGGCACAGGTGAAGGAGATTGAGAGGTCCCTGCAGGACACCTCATCGTTGAAGATTCCACAGTGGGCGTTCAACAGGAAGAAGGATCCAGAGACGGGGGAGACGAAGCACTTGATCGGGTCCGACCTGGACTTTACGGCGAAGAACGACATCGAGGGAGAGAAGAACATCCAGAGCTGGAGGGGGATAAGACACTCGCTGGGGCTCAAGGTTAGAGGGCAGAGGACGAGGACGACGGGGAGGAAGGGACGCACGGTGGGTGTTCGGAAGACTGCCCTCGCTGCTGCTGCGGCGGCAGCGGCTGCCGCGGCCAAGGGCGAAGAGAAGAAGTGAGACTCGTTGGGAGATCCAAAGAGGCCGAGGAAGAAGTTCACAAAGCCGAAAAATCCTTGGCAGAGCGACCAGCTCGTTCAGGAGCTGTACCTCGTCGGCAACTATGGTCTGAGGAACAAGAGAGAGCTCTGGAAGGCGCAGACACAGTTGAGCGCGATAAGGAAGCAGGCGAGGAGGCTGCTCGCCGCTTCGGAGGAGGTGAGGCTGAGGGAGGAGAAGAAGCTCCTCGACAGTCTGAAGCGGAAGGGGCTAGTTGGCGAGGGCGTTACCCTCGATGACATCCTGAGCCTCAGTGTCGAGGACATGCTGGGAAGAAGACTTCAGAGCGTGGTATTCAGGAAGGGGCTGGCCGTCTCGCCTCTCCAGGCTAGGCAGCGCATCGTTCATGGTCACGTGAAGATCGGTGAACGGGTGATAGACAGGCCGGGATATTTGGTCACAAAGACAGACGAGGGACAGGTACAAGTTGTAGGTGGGATGCCCACGGAGCCTCCGAAGGAAGAGGCACCCATAGCGAAGTGATTCCAGATGTCCGAAGAAGATGCCCTAAAGGATCGGTGGGGAATCCTACCTCATTCCCAAGATCCGCTCGATGACCGATGTTCCGTAGCCGTAGAGCTCGGAAAGCTTGCCAATCGATAGACCAGAATGATAGTACGACTTCCTGATCCTCCCTGCCACCTCGTCTGGAACGTCTACCCTCGTCGTGGCATGAGCCCTGTCGAGCGAGAATTTATATTTCAACTTAATTCCTTCCGAGCGTGTAGGGCAGGCTGGAAGTTTTCAGCTTTCCCATCTTGTTGCCGATTTCAACTTCATGATTAACTCTCGCTATTAACTCGTCTCCTGTGATTCTATTCTCAAGATACTCGACGACCCCTTTCAGTTCTGCTTTCTTCTTGAATGCGTGGGGTAGCATCTCCCTCGATGCCTTCAATACCCCCTGAACGTTACAAACCCTCAACTGCCATGCGGAGATCCCTCGTTTGCTCTTTCTCGCGGTGAGGTATCCAGCTCTCACACCATGACTCTCGAGAAAGTCCTTCACTGCTAACAATTGTTTATCCCAATTGTCGGTGAATCCAAGAGTGATTGTTACGACGAATTGTCTAACCAGCTCATCGAGATTCCCGTCGCCATCCAGGTAACCAGCTAAGACAGACCAATTCTTGTAGCCGCTGTCTTGATCCCCTTGGGGATGTATGCATAGGTGGCCAATTTCCGAGGTTTGTATCTCGTCAGCTTGTTTCTCATGAACAGCTTCGTTCTGCGTGTCGACTGTCAACGGAACAATACCCTCGTCCCCTATTTCTCCACCACTCTTTTCGAAGGAACATCCTCAGAACATGCCTCCTTCCTCTCCGTCTTGCAAGTCCAATAGGATGAAAGTCATGATTGTTTCGACCGTGATACCTTTGGTCGCCTCACGAGTACAATGTTACTGAAAGGGGGTTGCCTGACGAAAGAGGTTTACCAACAATGAATTCGCAGAAGATTTCATAAAGGAGCACTCTGACGGGTTCGCAGCTGTGATAGCTTGAGTGCCGATGAAGATTCTTTAAGAGATCGTTGGGGTATCGTCCACATCTACAGCAGCTATAACAACACGATAGTCCACATAACCGACCTGACTGGCGCTGAGACAATATCATTCTCGTCCGGGGGAAGACACGTCAAGGCCGACCGTTTTGAATCGTCTCCCTACGCAGCAATGCGATCCGCTTCCGCTGCGGGTGAAGTTGCCAAGGCCAAGGGAATAACGGCGGTGCACATCAAGGTCAGGGCTGTGGGAGGTACGGGTCCTCGCACTCCCGGTCCTGGGGCCCAGGCGGCGATCAGGGCCATCGCTAGGTCCGGTTTCAGGATTGGAAGGATAGAGGACGTTACTCCGATACCGCACGACACCACCAGGAAGAAGGGCGGCAGAAGGGGAAGGAGAGCTTAAAGGCGCGCTCTGTGGAGAACTTCCACACTATCGACCTTTCCGTCTCCATCGAGATCAACTCCGCGCAGGACGATGGCGAAATCCTTGCCACCGTACGGTTCGAGAACCTGCTCCGCCAGGTTCGTCACGCCAATTATTGCGGCCTTCGTGGCCGCTCCCGTCAGCCCGGCAGCTATCGTGCAAACGTTCGAGCTGCTCCACGGATTTCGAACCTTCGCAACTAGCGCATCGAGCTCGGAGAAGTACCTCTTCCCGGTGTCGTCGACGATCGCTCCCCAAAAATTCTCTTCGGAGAACCGTACGGGGAGGTGCGGGTTCAGCTCCGCCGAGATGGTGTTCGTTCGTGGCCCGCCGACGATCACCAGATTGGATCCTTCGAGCTTCTCGCTCTTTATGTCGACCTCGAGCTTGACCGGAAAGACCCTCGGAAGGTTAACGAACTGGCCGAGTGCGAATCCGAGCTGGACCGCATAATGGCCATCCCTGCTCTGCGTTCTGTTGGGTCCGTGGGGCTCGGGCGATCCGACAACGATCCATCCGTTGAACTGCCCTCCTTGAAGAAACTCCTTGAAGAACGCCCGGAGGGACTCGGAACGCGTCCCCGTGAAGAGTGAGGGCAGCGCCTCTCCGCCTACGCCGAACTCGACCGCGTAGCCATCAGTGGTAAGAGCGTACTTGTTCGCCCTTCCCCCACGGATCTCCTCGTGCCCGACTTTCTTGATGAGACCAGCCCTTTCAAGCCTGTGCATGTGGTAGTAGACTGTCTGGTGATACCTGTGAAGCTTCCGGGCAACGTTCGACGGGTGATCGGGTCCGTTCGAAAGCGCAGAGAGGATCGCGTGACCAAGCGCGCTGAACGCAGCGCTAAATGATTCAGGACTGTCCGAAGCAATAACCTTCTTCGCACGCAGCTCCTTCGAGGACGGGTCTACCAGAAGCCTCCTTCTGACCACAACGAGACCGCTGCCGACCATTATTAAATTGTTTTGCATGGTCATTCCTGTCGAACTCGTCTCGAGAGTCCCAGCCGTGTGTCACTGCAAACTCGAGTTTGCATTGTTTTCATTCGTTAGTAACGGAGATTATTAGCACGACGACCTTGCGGGAATGCGTTAATGTGCGGAATAATCGCCTGCATCGCTGACGACAGAGCAGCTCCCATTCTCCTGGAGGGATTGAAGAGAGTAGAGTACAGGGGCTACGACTCAGCGGGGGTAGCCACCATCGGGAGAGATGGGATACTAGTCAAGAAGGACGTGGGCAAGATCGCGCAGATCGAGGCACGGCAGAAACTATCTTTGCTGGATGGGAGAATCGGAGTGGCTCACACGAGATGGGCGACTCACGGAGGAGTGACGAAGCGCAACGCCCACCCCCACACATCATGCAATGAACTGGTAGCGATTGCGCACAATGGAATCATCAAGAATTACCTCAAACTCAAGAAAGAGCTCGAGCTAAAGGGGCACAAGTTCAAGAGCGAGACGGATAGCGAAGTCATTGCACACCTTCTCGAAGAAGAGTACAAAAGATTGAGAAACCCGACGCGGGCCACGGCGTCGGCGGCAAGGAAGCTGGAGGGGCAATATGCCTTCGTAGCGCTCTTCCAGGGCAGAGGAGACCTTCTGACGGGGGCGAGGAACGATGCCCCACTCTTGGTCGGGTTGTCGGAGAGGAAGAGATTCCTGGCGAGTGATGTCCTCGCGTTCATCGAGCACACAGACAGGGTGATCTTCATGGACAATCTGGAGGTCGTCACGGTGACCGACAAGGATGTGAGAATCAGCGACCTGAGCGGTAAGGAGGTCAGGAAGGAGGTGACTCAGATCGCATGGGAGCTGGCTGACGTTAGCAAGCTCGATTACGCGCACTACACCCTGAAGGAGATTGAAGAGCAACCATCCACCCTCCACAGAGCGCTGATTCAGGAGGAGGAGAAGCTCGCCTCGTTCGTCGAGGTCCTGAAGAGCTCAGATTCCGTCTTCTTGACGGGCGCAGGCTCGAGCTTTCACGCCGCGCTGGTCCTCAAGCACAGGTTGAACATCGAAGCGAGAATTCGGGCCGATGCCGTGGTTGCGGGGGAGTTCGCGAGCCAGAGCCATTTCATGAATAGGAACTCGACAGTCGTAGCCATCAGTCAGAGCGGCGAGACTGCAGATGTGCTCGAAGCGGTGAAGGTTGCACGCTCGAAAGGCGCGAGAGTGCTCTCGATCGTGAACGCGGTGGGTTCATCACTCGTCTCGGCGGGAGATCACGCGCTCCATCTCAACTGCGGGCCTGAGGTCGGGGTTGCAGCCACAAAGAGCTTCACGGCACAGCTCGCGATTATCGGATTGGTACTCGACAGTCTGACTGGCAAGGAGACATCGCTCAATGGTGAGAGTCTGGCGCGCCGCGTGAAGGAGACCTTGGCCGTGAGGGAGAGGGCCCGCGCCCTTGCAAAGAGATACAGGCATAGGCCTGACTTTTACTTCATCGGGAGGAGCGTCCACTATCCGATAGCCCTAGAGGGGGCACTCAAGTTGAAGGAGCTCTCGTACATTCATGCAGAGGGGATGCCCGCGAGCGAACTAAAGCACGGGACGCTGGCTCTGATAGAGGAGGGGACACCGGTTGTGGTACTCAACCCTGGCGACGAGACATACGACGACACGCTCTCCAACGCGCACGAGCTCAAGGCAAGAGGTGCGGAGGTGATCGGGATAACAGACCGGGCGAACAAGCTCTACACCCACACAATCTCTGTCCCCCATGTGGCGGAGAGCGTGATGCCCATCCTGGAAGTGATTCCTCTCCAATTTCTCGCGTATTACACCGCTTTGGAGCGGAAGAACAATCCGGACTACCCGAGGAACCTGGCGAAATCGGTAACCGTAAAATAAATAGTAAATAATACACCTCGTTCAGCCTCAATCCGTGCAAGAAAGGAAGAGGTACCTTAGCAGAGCGGTAAAGAGCATCGAGGTCGGAGGCAAGACTGTCTCCAAACTTCTCGAGGAGATGTCGGACACGGGATTCCAAGGCAAGAGGCTTGGCGAAGTTGCGAGAATTTGGGTCGAGATGCTGCACCAGAAAGGACTGACCATCTTCCTAGGCTACTCGGGCTCGATGAGCACGACGGGGCAGTGGAAGCTCGTGAAGTGGTTGATCGAGAACAGGTTCATCGACGTCCTCGTCAGTACGGGCGCGAACATATCCGAGGATATCCTGGATGCGATGGGCTACGGCTTCTATCAAGGCAGTTGGCTGGCGGACGACAAGAAGCTGCTCGACCTCAAGATAGACAGATTCTACGACGTCTATTCGGACGAGCACGAGTACAGGAAGATGGAGAACCTCATCCAGAGCTTCGGTTCAACGCTCGACGCTTCCAGAGCGTACTCGACGAGGGAGTTCCTCTACGAGTTTGGCAAGTTCCAGTCAAAGGAGGGAATCATGAGCATCACCGCCGCGGCATACGAGCAGAAGGTTCCAGTCTACTCTCCGGGGCTGATTGACAGCGGTTACGGAGTGGCCCTCAGCCTCCTCATGAGGGAGGGAAAACACATCCGGCTCGATCAGACTCAGGACATGGAGGAGCTCGTCCAGATAGCGGACAAGAGCAGGAGGACAGGTGTCGTCTACATCGGAGGAGGCGTACCGAAGGATACGATCCAGCTCTCGACTGTCATCAAGTCCCTCACCAATGGGGGAGACGAGGAGACCCCGCACGAGTACGCGATCCAGATCACAACCGACAGCCCCCAGTGGGGAGGACTCTCAGGGTGTACACTCGAAGAGGCCATAAGCTGGGGAAAGATAACGACGAACTCGAAGAAGAGATCGACGGTGTACTGCGATGCAACGATAGCCCTCCCGCTGGTCACACAGGCAATTCACGAGACGGTGAAGAAGCGGACGTACAAGCCCGACCTTAGCTGGGTCTTCGCGTAAAGGATTTATCAATGCGGCGTCATTCTTCCATCCGAACGTAATGGAGCAGACAAGGTCGAGAGTGCACATAATCGAGGAGGCAGCCTCAGGGCTATCGAGACCCAACATAATCGTTGGAGTGCCCGAGGTGGGGCTTGTCGGAACGATATCCGCATCTTATCTCATCCAACAGCTGAATCTTCCTGAGATTGCCTTCGTGGACTCGGACCTGATGCCTCAGGTGATCGTTGTACACGAATCAGTGCCGAAGCATCCCGTGCGCATCTACGGGAAGGGAGACCTGGCAATCGTGATAGCTGAAACCCCGTTGACTCCGAGGCTCTCTTCAGAGTTTACGGCGGAATTGACAAGGTGGGCGAGGGGGAAGGAAGCGAAGATCATAATCGGTGTCACCGGTATTCCATCCAGAAAAAGAGAGATGTCGGCGGAGGACAAGTCGAACGTATTTGTGGTGACCAATGACGTCAGGCTTAATGAGCGACTGAAACAGCATGGGACTCGGGTCTTCGAAGAAGGGCTAATGGTGGGTGCATACGCGGCCCTGCTGGCAAATTGCATGACGGCGGGTGTGACGAGCCTCACGCTGCTCGCCGAGTCGCTTCAGCAGTTCCCTGACCCTGGGGCTGCGGCCTCGGTGATCGAGGTCTTGGAGAAGCTCCTCGAGCTGAAGGTGAACCTCAAGCCCCTGCTTGACGAATCTGAAGAGATCCGGGTCAAGAGCAGGGAACTGATGAGCACCACCCAGGCGGTCCAGCAGGGGACCCAGAAGCCGGCCGGGGTATACACCTAGGTGAGATGGCTTGTGGGAAGACGAGTCTGATCTGTTCGATGAGATGGAGAGGAGGGTTCATGCCCTTCTCCATCAGACCATGGCCGGGATGCATGACAGCCTCTTTGACATTGACTCAAAGTCCCTGAAGCCGCTCTACAGGATTGAGGTCAGCGATGAGCAGCTGATTGTCACGTTCGACCTCCCCTACGTGAGGAAGGAGGATATCTCGCTGACATCGACTGAAGAAACTCTCAGCATCGAGGCAAAGATGAAGAGACCGGTCACGATGAGGCTCGGTGGGTCGATTCAGAGACACTTTCAATTTGAAAAATACTCAAAGAAGATTAGGTTGCCTCTTCGGGTGAATCCGGATGATGCCAGGGCCATGTTCCGGAACGGACTCCTCGCCGTCAGCTACAGTACGGCGCACAAGGGGAACGCGGTCAAGGTAGTATAGGCGTGCTCGCTAACTTTTAGAACCGCTCCGGGGCGCAGCCATTGATGAAAGATTTCAGAGTCTATGTTTCGACTAACGAGGTCCCGGCTCAGGCCTTGGAAATCGTGGGGTCAATCGCAAAGGTGAAAGTCTACGAAGGGAAAGCGGCTCCTCCGAGGGGGACACTCCTCAAGGAGGTGCAAGAGGTGGATGGGCTGTTCTGCATACTCACGGAGAAGGTCGACGGAGAGCTGTTAGACCGGGCGAAGAAGCTCAAGATTGTTGCGAACATGGCAGTCGGATACGACAACATAGACCTGGCCGAGGCAACGAAGAGGAAGGTGATGGTTACCAACACACCTGGAGTTCTGACGGAGACCGTGGCCGACGCTACGATGGCGCTCATGCTCGCGGTCGCGAGGAGGGTGGTGGAGGCAGACAGGTACGTCAGGGAGGGGGGATGGAAGCTCAGGTGGAGTCCGATGATGATGGTCGGGAGCGACGTCTATGGGAAGACTCTCGGGATCTATGGCCTGGGGAGGATAGGCGCGGCGGTGGCGAAGAGAGCAACGGGTTTTGGGATGAAGCTTCTCTACTATGACGCCGTCAGAAACGAGGGCCTCGAGAGGGGGTATGGCATCGAGTACGTCACCTTCGACCGCCTTCTCAGAGAGAGCGATTTTCTCAGCGTTCACGTTCCGCTTCTCCCTGAGACAAAGAAGAGCGTCGGCGCGAGAGAGTTCGCCCTGATGAAGAGGAGCGCCTACTTAATCAACACGGCGAGGGGCAGCGTTGTGGACGAAGCGGCGTTGATCGTGGCATTGAAGGACGGAAGGATAGCGGGAGCGGGACTGGACGTATTCGAGGATGAGCCCGTCAACCCGAAGAACGGACTGCTCAAGATGGAGAACGTCGTTCTCGCCCCTCACATGGCGAGCGGAAGCATAGAGACTAGGACCGCGATGGCAGTAATGGCTGCCAGGAACATCGTGGCTGCATTGAAAGGCGAAGCCCCTCCCGACCTGCTGAACAAGGAGGTCCTGAACAGGTGACGGAACGAGTTCGCAACATCTCTTGGTTGACCAACCGATAGAAACTTTCTTAAGATTAGACGTGAGGGTAGGACAGGTATGTCCGCAGTCCAGGTCGCGGTTACAAGGAAGCAGCTTGTTGGAACTTCTCAGAAAAGGATGGAGGACCCGAAATTTGTCAGCGGGTCAGGAAGGTACATCGACGACATCAAACTTCCGGGCATGCTGTACGCAGCCTTCGTGAGGAGCCCGCACGCCCACGCAAGGGTACTGAAGATTGATGCGTCGAAGGCGCTCAAGCAGCCCGGTGTGAAGGCGGTGCTCACCAATGACGAGCTGAAGGGAATCAAGAACATGCCGACGGTCGAAGACGAGCCCGAGACAGTAGCCACCCCCCGGCCCGTTCTTGCTTCGAAGGAAGTTAACTACGCGGGGGAGGCAGTCGCACTCCTCCTCGCCGAGAGCAAGTATGCGGCCGAGGATGCCTTGGAACTCGTCGAGGTGGAATACGAGCCGCTTGACCCCGTTCACGACCTTGAGGCTGCGATGAAGGCCGAGTCGGCGAAGGTTCATGATTATGCGCCGAGCAACCTCTCTTATCACTTTGTGTATGAGAACGGGGATGTCGAGGGCGCGTTTCGGCAGGCTGATGAGGTGGTCAAGGTCGACCTCGTCAACCAGAGAATCCATCCGCTGCCCCTCGAACCGAGGGGAGTGATTGCGAGTTATGACTCGGGGAACGATCTTCTGACGATCTGGCTCTCGACTCAAGACCCGCACGGGATGAGGAACTCGATCGCGGATGTCCTCAACGTCCCGGCTGCCAAGGTGAGGCTCATCGCGCCGGACGTGGGAGGAGGGTTCGGCTGCAAGGGAAGCATGTACCCTGAAGACGTCGCGGTCTCGTACGCTTCCATGCACGTCGGGAGACCCGTGAAGTGGGTGGAGAGCCGAAGGGAGAACCTCCTGACCACGATCCACGGCAGAGGACAGAAGCAGCACGCGGAGCTCGCCGTGAGGAGAGACGGACGAATCCTCGGTCTGAAGATAAAGATTGTCTCAGACGCCGGCGCCTACACGACCGGACTGAACGTGGAGATACCGAAACTTACCTACAAGATGGGGACGGGTGTCTACGATATTGGCGCCTATATGGCCGAGATTTTCTCGATCTTCACGAACGAGGTGCCTCAGGAGGCGTACAGGGGAGCAGGCAGACCTGAAGCCGCCTACCTTATCGAGAGGTCGATGAACATTGTCGCCAGGAAGCTCAGGCTGGATCCTGTGAAGATCAGGCAGGTCAACTTCATCGCCAAGGACAAATTCCCGTTCAGGACTCCTTCGGGGTACACCTACGACAGCGGAGACTATCACGGTAATCTCCAGAAGGCGCTTGAGGTGTCAAGCTACGAGAGGCTCAAGGCCGAACAGAGGGAGGCCAGGGAACTCGGAAGGCTCGTCGGGATAGGGCTTGTAACCTGGGTCGAGGTCTGCGGGTTCGCGCCCGGCTTCGGGCAGACGGCGGCGATCACTGTAACGAAGACCGGCGACGTAATCATAACGGCCGGCGGCCATCCGCACGGCCAGGGCCACGCGACTCCGCTTGCGCAGATAGTGGCGGACGAGCTCGGGGTCGACCTATCAAAGATAACCGTGGTACACGGCGACACGAGCATGCTACCATGGAGCTCGGTTACCGCGGGCAGCAGGTCAGCGCCGCTCACTGGGAGCGCCGTCCTGCTCTCTGCAAGAAAGGTTAGGGACAAGATGAGCAAGATAGCGGCCCACAAGCTCGGATTGAAGGACGCGAAGCTTGCCTTCGAGGGTGGAAAGATCTTCCCGAATGGTGACGGGGGCAAGGGTCTGACTTTCGAGAAGGTCGCCGACTTGGCCTACGACGGGGAGAAGATCCCGCCGGGGATGGAGCCTACCCTCTTTGAATACACGGCCTTCTCACCTGCCAACTACACCTTCCCGTTCGGGACGCACATCGCCATGGTCGAGGTGGAGAAAGAGACAGGGGTAGTGAAGATCTTGAAGTACTTCGCGACCGACGACTGTGGGAAGTTGATCAACCCGATGGTGGTCGAGGGGCAGGTGCACGGAGGAGTGGTGCAGGGGATCGGCCAGGCCATGATTGAAGAGATTGTCTACGATGATAACGGGCAGCTTCTCACGTCGACCCTCGCCGATTACGTGATACCGTCCGCGGAATCGCTTGTCGAAATCGTATGGAACAGGACCGAGACACCGACTTATGCAAACCCGCTTGGGGTAAAGGGGATAGGTGAAGCGGGGACCATAGCGGCCACGCCGGTGATAGTCAACGCTGTCGAGGACGCGCTCTCCCCGTACGACGTGACTGTGGAACGAATGCCTCTCAGGTCAGACTACGTGCGATCACTGATCAAGGGGTCGGGCTAGCCCCTCTCCACTGTTGCCGTCCTCTCCTCGCCGATGGAGACCAGGCTCACCTTCACCTTCAGTTCCCTCTCAAGGTATTCGACAAAAGCGTCGACCGCGCGCGGGAGCTTGGCCCTGGTCAACTCGAGGCCGAGGAATGACTGCAGGTCCTCGTAGACGGGAAGTACCTTGTCTATGAATGGGAGGGCGCTGGAGAACTCCGTGATCTCACGCCCGTTCTGCCTGTAGGCAACGCAGACCTTCATCTCGCCCACCTTGGTCAGTATGTCGAGTTTGGTGAGGGCGATCTCGTCCACACCGTTCAGCCTGACAGCGTACTTCATCGCGACGAGGTCGAACCAGCCGATTCTCCTGGGCCTTCCCGTCGTGGCCCCGTACTCTTTGCCGATCTCCCGCATTGAGTCGGCAACCCTCCCGCTTATCTCCGTCGGGAAGGGACCGCTTCCGACCCGGGTCGTGTACGCCTTCGCCACGCCCAGCACCTTTCCCTCAGACTTGGCTGGAATTCCCAAGCTCGCGGGTACGTAGCTCGCGAGGGTGTGCCCCCCTGTCACATAGGGATAGGTCCCATGGATGAGGTCAAGAAGAACACCCTGCGCCCCCTCGAATATGACTGACTTTCCGGATGCGTTCAGCTCGAGGATTGCTGCCCCGACATCGCCGATTCTCCCACGCAGAACCTCGCGGGCGCTTTCAGTCCAGCGCGTGAGGTCCGGAATGTCCTTTGCGAAGAGACTGTAGAGGGCTTTCGCCGATGCGAGGTCGAAGGTTCCCAATCCTAGGTCCATCGCACGAGGGATCACCCTCAGGGCGCGCATGGCGTAGGCAGGCCCGATTCCCCTCTTGGTGGTCCCCAGCGCCTTCGGGCCCCTGGCCTTCTCGATAATCGCGTCCATCTCCTTCTCAAGCGGGGAGACAAGCGTACACCTACCGTCAATCGTCAGGTCGATCTTGATTCCTTCTTTCTTTGCGAGGTCGAGTTCTTCCTTGAGGGTGATTGGGTCGAGGACGACCCCCGGACCTATGAAGAGCCTCTTTCTCTTCAGCAGCCCTGACGGGAGCAGATGGAAGACGTAGGTCCTGTTGCCAAAGACTATCGTGTGGCCGGCGTTACTGCCTCCGTTGTACCTGGCGACGCCGTCGAACCTCCCCGCGTGGTAGTCGACGATCTTCCCTTTTCCCTCGTCCCCCCACTGGAGCCCGATAATGGAGAGGTTCTCCAAGCCCCCCTCACGAAAAATCGTTCGTGATTTAACCTTAATTCGGGCAACAGAATTGTCTTCATCAGTGATGAAGAAGCGCTGGTCGTGGGATTCGAACCCAGCAAGTCATATATGATGTGAATCTCAAGGCATCATTCTCGCCGGCGTATGGGTAACCTGGTAACCCAGCAGCCTGGAAAGCTGCCGTCCGAAAGGGCTTGCAAGTTCAAATCTTGCCGCCGGCGCCTTGTCAACATTGCAGAGTGCAACATGTTGGCTCTCTTGGATGAATCAACGACTCCTCTCCAGGAGACAGGCTCGCGAGAGTTTCCCAATCTGCGAAGAGACGGGTTATCATGCAGTCGGGCGCGGAGTTTAGAGAACGCGCAAACCCCGGCCATATTTTCACTGCCAATTCTCGGGAGGATTCACTTTCGACCATGATTTATTACTGCGAGCGTGTTAATTCTTCTCTCGCTCTAGTTCTTGCTCCTCGGTCGGTGTCCGTCGGATGAAGTTTTTTTCACAGCGACATGTTCGATGCGCGCGTGCTGGTAGGTACATCTTTAATAGAATCCTACGAAAAAATTTTCCATTTGGCGTTCGAACTCATCTGTTCACGGTGCGGCCATACAATCTATTCGGGCTTCGACCTGAGGGCTCCCGCCGATGTCCTGAAGCAGTTCGGAGATAGGTGCCAGTCATGCAACACCAAGCTCGTGACGGACGGTTTCAAGGTCGAGGTTCAAAAGTTCGACGGAGCGTTCACGCGTCCCCACCAAACATCCACTATAGCAATCCCGACGCGCGTGCGGCATCTGGCTCCGCTCCCCTTGACGGACTCTCAAACGGCCGTCTGACAATCCAGAAGACGCCATGCGGAGCGCGGCCACTTCTGGCGACCGAATCGCTCTCTCAGCCTGACTGCTCGGCCTGCACCGGGGACGCCTGCTTCTTCCAGAGCCTCGGGTAGGTCCCCTGCTCCATGATCACCCTCTGTGTGGCGAATGCTATACCTTTCTTCGCCT
This sequence comes from Nitrososphaerota archaeon, assembly GCA_016193005.1. Taxonomy (GTDB): domain Archaea; phylum Thermoproteota; class Nitrososphaeria; order Nitrososphaerales; family Gagatemarchaeaceae; genus JACPTA01. Next base: position 19,950 of record JACPTA010000048.1, read on the forward strand.
CCACAATCTCCTCGCTCTTCAGCTTGGCCTCGCCTATGGCCACAAGCTCGCCCTTTCCCGTCAGGAAGACCACTGTCTCGCCGGGGACGATTCCACTAGAGAGAGCAAGAATCCCAGGCACGGCAAGCATCGCCCCGTGGCAGACGGCCTCCACAGCTGAGTCCCGAATTATCACGCGCCTGACATCGCTCACAGAGCCCTCAACGGGCCTGATAGCGGCCCTCAGGAACGAGTCGTCGCCATTCTTGTATTTGAAGAGCGCATCGTTCAGCGCATGGAGGGTAACGAAGCTTCCCTCTTCCTTGAGCGAACCGACCTTGGTCCTCCGCAACTCAACCATCGTGGCGCCGACCTCCAGCACCTCCCCCATATCGTAGACCAACTTCCGGATATACGTACCGGCCTGGCAGAGGCAACGGATGAGGAATAGGTTTCCTTCCTGCTCGAGGACCTCCATCTCGTAAATCCTTCTTGTCCTCACCTCCCTCCTGACGGAGGAGCGTTGGGGCGGCCTTTGGTAAATCTCGTCCGTGAACTCCCTAATCACGCCGTCGACTTTCTCCCTGGGGACCGACGAGTGTATCCTCATCACTGCTATGTACTCCTTGGGGAACATCAGCAAGAGCGTCAGCGCCTTCGTCGCGTGCCCGAGCCCGATGGGGAGCAACCCGGACACGAGCGGATCGAGAGTTCCACTGTGCCCAGCCTTCTCTATCCCGAGCATCCTTCTGACCCATGAGACGACTTCGTGGCTCGTCGGCCCCCTCGGCTTGTCGAGGGGGATTAGCCCGTATTTCATCAGCTGCGCAACAGTCCGGTTCGCTGGCTCGACACCGTGGGCGGGGTCGCTTGACTCTTCGTCTATCTGAATTAGGTCCTGCGTGCTCATCTCTTCCTTGTCTTCACGTACCTTAGGACCTCTTTTCCCACTTCCTCAACGCTCATGCCGTCGGTTCCAACAACCAGGTCGAAGGGAGTGAGGTCCTTCCCGAATTCGATCTTGTATATCTTCTTGTAGATCTTGTAGTTTTCAGCATCTCTTACCGCGATGACTCTCTTGCACTCTTCGATTCCCTTCTTGTCCCTCTTCGCCATCCGCTTGGCCCTGCTCTCGGCTGAGCCGGAGAGCCACACCTTGATCCCCTTCTTCGAGAGCCAAGGCAAGGGATAGCTCGTTATCACGACGTTGCCGCCCGCCGCCTTCTTGAGCAGCCGTCTGTCGACATCCTGGTCGAACTTCGGCGACTTCTTCCTCTCTTCCAAGAACCTTATCCCCTCTTTCGTATCCCACCAGTCCTCTCCGCTTGTCGTCACTCCGCGCTCCTCAGCCATCTCCTTCAGGATGTCGCCTCCCCCGAACACGCGCAGATGCAGCTTCTCGGCTATTATTCTGGCTATCGTCGTCTTCCCGACAGCTGGAAGACCCGATACGATGACGGCTTCCAACCTGCGCACCGACTACGGGACGGTTCCAAGCACTTTGCCGAACATCGTGTTGAAGGAGAGGGATGAGATGAAGTACCACCAGAGGAGAGCCAGAGATCCGTCGTCGGAGACGATGTAGGGAATCGGAAGCGGAGAGAACGCCACCGGCGCGTAGTAGCCTCCAACCAGCTCGGCCATGAGGTAATAGAGGACGATGAATGGAACCCAAGTCACCATGAAGACCTTGAACCTCCCGGAGGAAGCCTTGAGCCTCATCTTGTCCATCTGAGGCTTTCGCTTCCTGAGCTTCTCTTCCCGCTGCTTGTCTTTCTTTAGGACGGCGTCCTTGAGTTCCTTGTCGAATTCGGCTATCTCCTGCTTGATCCTCTTCTCCCTCTTCAGGTCCACCAAGAGACGAGTAGCGGTGTGAGAAGCAAGTCCGAGTCCTATCGCTGTCAGCGACACAATCAGCGTCGACTCGGGGATCGGGTAGCCTAAGATGCGCCACCTCCCATTGCGGTCATGATGGCCTCGGCTGCCTCCTCTGCCCTTCCCTCCACGTTCCTTACGATGAGCATAGGGGCCCCGCTGACGAGCGAGGCAGAGGCGAGAAGGGTCTTGGCCAAGTCGAGCTCGTAGTCTATCTCCTCCCTGGTAATAACATCTCTGTAGCGCGTCGTATCTTTCATTCTTCTTGAGAGTATCTCGTCGGGCGTCGCCTCCACCAGCACCAGATGGGTGGGCTTTAGCGCCTTTATCACCTCTAGCGGTAGCCCCGGCCAGAATCCCTCGTTGGTGCGGATGAACAGATGCGTGTCGACGAGGGTGTATCTCCCCTTGCTCTTAGAGAGCTTCTGAGCTGCAATCTTCTGCAGCCTCCTCTGCTTCTCGACCGGCATCTTCCTCATCTCGTCCCTGTGCTTCGCCCACCTCAGCCTCTTTGCCTCCTCGAACATGACCGTGCCGAAGACTCGGACGGAGGTGCCATCGAGTCTCTTCAAGACGTGGTCAATCACGGTGCTCTTTCCTACGCCGGCTATCCCCACCACGACGACCCTGACGCCCATGTCAATTCAGCTCCTCCCGAGCACTCCGGCGAGCCTCGGGTAGAGGTCCTCAATCTGTTCCTTGACGAGCAGCTGGTAGAACTGGAGGATGATGTCGACCATGAGCAGTATTCCTATCCCTGTCCCGAAGACGCCGAACAGGTCCGAGACGGATGCAATCAGCCCGATGAGTATGCCGCCTATGACCGTGATAGGAGGTATGTACCGGTTCAGAACCTGTTCCAGGGAGAGGCCCGCTCTCCTGAAACCTGGAACCTGAACGTTGGCACTGATAAGGTTCTTCGCGACAGCCCTCGGCGAGAGCCCTCCTATCTCAACCCATATTCTCGCGAAGAGGACAGCGAAGAGAACGATGAACCCGACGTAGACCACCGCGTGGAGGGGATCGGCAAGAGTTTGTATTACTCCCTGCGGGGGTGAGATGTAGTAGACGAGTCCTCCGGTTGGGTTGTTCTCACTGTCGTAGGTGGCAATGTATTTCATCCACGCGCTGCTCCCGCCACCGAAGTTATTGTGGAAGAGCCGGGAGAAGAAGGCTATGTTGGCAGTCAGCGCCGATACGAGGATAACGGGAATGTTCGAGACGTAGAGTAGCTTTATCGGGTAGACACCCTGGAAACCCCTGTACTTCACCGAAGTGATGGGCACCTCCACCCTGAAACCCTCTATGTAGATGATGAAGAGAATCACAGCGACCGTCATGATGAAGGTGAAGATGCTTGGGAATCCGAACTCGCGAAGGGCCATGCTGGGAACCGTTCCCGCGAAGAAGGAACTTATCATCGCCGGAACGAAACCGAATATCTCCGCAGGGGCACCCTCGCTTGCGGTGACCGGGAACGGTGAGAAGGTGAACCATGTCACGGTTTGAGCCACGCCGGCAAGGATGAACAGGCTAATCCCGCTACCTACCCCCCACCCCTTTTGGATCATCTCGTCCAGCAAGAGGACAACGGCGCTGGCGAAGAAGAGCTGGACGAAGATGACGAACGATTGGCTTCCTTGGAGAACCCCGAGCGCACCTCCAAGTATGTAGGCACCGGACTCGACGCCGATTACGATCAAGGTCAGCAGCTTGGTCGCAGAGCCGAAGAGAGCTCTGTCCTTGGGGTTGGTGAAGTCGAGCTTGATTATCTCGCTGCCCTTGAGGAGCTGTAGAATCAGGCCTGCAGTCACTATCGGACCGATGCCGAGCTCCATGAGGGTCCCCTGCGTCGACGCGAAGATTATTCTGAGAAAGGCGAACTGATCTTTCTGGCCCCCGTATTGGTAGAGTGGAGTAATCGACATCACGAGGTAGCAGACAAGGGCGAGAGTCGTCCAGATGAACTTCTCACTCAGGCCCGGCTTCCTCTGAGGCTTCGGAACCTCTGGTAGAACGGTTGCAACGGTCTTGACGAAATTTCGGAGTGAGGCCATGTCCTGAACTCGCGCGGCTAGCTCTCTATCCTTCCGCCTGCCTTCTCTATCTTGGACTGTGCCCTCTTGGTGAAGGAGTCTACCTTGACGACGTAAGCTCCACCAACGCTTCCGGAGCCGAGAAGCTTCTCCACGCCCATCGCCGTGAGGTCAAGGGTCACAGGCCCTTTGGATTTCGGTGTGGAGAGTCCATCGAGGTCACCGACGTTGACCCACTTGTCTATCTTGTCGTAATACCGTGGCGGTCTGAAGGGGTCCCTCCCGAAGTGGTCGGGGTCGAATTTGACAAGCCATGACCACTTGTGCTTGTGGAGGCCCGCGTTGCCGTGCCCTCCCTGCTTCCCGGAATGTCTGTGCTGCCCGACCTGCCCGTAGCCGTGCGTCCTTGACCCTCTCAGCCGTCTCACCTTCCTTAGTCGCGTCGGCATCTAGATCATCCTCTTTATGATGCCAGGAAGTTCTGGGTTCTCCCCAAGTATCCCGCCCTGCCCGTACTGCCTCCTTGACGAGCGTTTGAACCCACCCCGCGGCGGCGAGAGAGCAAAGTACGGCCTCAACCTCTTGAGTGACGAGTATCTCACGCCCTCCTTGATTATCTTTGAGGCGAGATCCTCATAACTCTTGTATCCGAGGCTCTTCAGCCCAGCGCTGTCAAGCTTCTTCCTCATGCTGACCCTTGCCCGTTGCTTCAGGAGCGAGGCGAGCAGCTCATGGTCAACGGGTGCCCATGCGACGTAGTCCTTACAGAGCTTGAGCGTGCCAACGGTCGTCGCGTCGTCAGGTACAACCGTAGCGGAGAACCTCTTGCCGATGCAGAGCTCTTCGATAGCACGTCTCGTCCCCATTGGAACGTTTATCAGACCGTGGAGGTTCACGACCAAGAGGTTGGGCATGGGCGATACCTACACGTTCAACCCGTGGGCCTTCTTGAATGCATCGTAGACTGCGTTCGCAAGCGACGACATGGTGTTGGTGGAACCGAATGTTCTCACCCAAACGTCCTTCACTCCTGCAAGCGCAAGGAGGTTCTTCAAAGCTGGACCTGCAACGATTCCTAGTGCACGAGGGCCTGGAATCAGTTCGACGAGCACGCTACCGGCCTTCCCCTTGATCCTGTAGGGGACCGAGTGCCTCCTTCCGCACCTGCACTCCCAGCTCCCGCAGCCAAGCTTGACTGGGATGATGTTGAGGAGCGCATCGTAGGTCGCCTTGTCTATGGAGGACTTCATCTGAGGGGCCTTCCCCTTGCCGACACCGAACCAACCGTCGCCATTGCCCACCGCGACGACTGAACCGAACCTCGTCAGCTCTCCCGCGTCGGTCTGCTTCTGTACTATTCCGACGCCGACGACCTCCGATTTCAGGTCGGGGAGGAGTGTCTTTACAATCTCAGGCTCCCTGACCTTGTGCCCGAGCTGGAAGATCTCCTCTAGGGAGGTTATCTTCCCCTCCGCGACCATCTTGCCGAGCTTCGTCTTCGGAACCCACGGCTCCTGCCTCTCTTCTCTTGCTTGTTGAGCCAACTATCTCCCTCCTACGATTGACGCCCTCACCTTCTCGTAGTGGGCGGGGTAGTCCTCGGGCTTGAGCCCAAGCTTCAGGAGGGCCGAGAATCGCCTCGTGTACTCCTCCTTGTTCTCCTTCAGAAGAGAGGAGGCGTACGTCGATATCGCTTCACCCTTCAGCCTCTTTTCACTGGGAAAGGCGCTCTCGGAGATTGGCACCTTCAAACCGGCATCGCCGACACCCTTCACGAAGGCGGCGAGGCGAGAACCCTTCACGAAGGGGAGCACCCCGGTGTAAAGGAAAGCCTCCTTCACTCCTTTCTCGACTGCCTTCTTTCCAGCAAGGAGCCCCAGCAGGTAACAGGCAGGAGTATTCTTGAGAGAACCCTTCCACCCAAGTTTCCTGAGCGCTCTCGAGTGAACGGCCGATATCACTGAATCGCCAGTCACGTTCGGCTTGATGAACTGGGCCGAGACGTTCTTGTCTGCAAGCCTCACGGTTAGGAGAATGCCGCGTGAGGCGACCTCCTTCTTCCTCGCCCTGTAGTTCGTCAGCCCCATCCTCCTTCGCCGGGGGACCGGCACGAATTTTGTCAAACTACCTTCGACCCTCCTTCATCATCGCAAAGAGCTGCTTGATGTCCCTGACCTGCCCGCCCTTGACCTGTCTGTAGAGCTTCCAGTAGAGCTCCTTGCTCACCTGACCTCTGTCTCTCGCCACCTTCAGCCTCCACCTTAGCGCCCTGACCTTGTGGACCCACGCCTGCTTCCTCGGCGTCCTCGACTTTAGTCCACCCTTTAATGACCCGTGTCCTCTGGCTCTCCTGGCTCTTGCTCTGGTTCTCGCGCGTCCTCTCGAAACTCCTCTCACTGGTGCAATCTTGATGGCACCCGTCCCGATCAGGCCCCTTATCGTGCTCCTGGTGATCGCGTCTTGGATGAGGTCCTCGGCCTCTGGGTCGAAGATGATTCTCTCCTCGCCTACTCCGAGGATGGCCGCCGCAAGTCTTCTCTTACTTCTTAGGTTCAACCACTCTCAAGCCTCTCGGGTTCACGATTACGAGCCCCAATTCCTTCGCCCTCTTCAGAATCTCAGCCCTCTTCCTCGCTCCGACTGTTCGCCCAATCCTCGCGACATCCTTGCCGGGAACGAGGTCAGCCAGCTCGTGCTGGTTGTGGACGAGAAATTCAGCGCGTCCGCTCGGATGAAAGAACCTTGCTCCCACCGGCCCCCTGTAACCTACCTTGACCCTTCTGGGCCAGCCCTTCTTGGACTTTCTGACCTTGTTGTCCAGCCCTTTGGGCTTTCTCCAATTTGGTCTCAACCTGGAATACCTCCAGCTCTCAGGACGGACAAACTCGGGTCGCCGCTCCGCGATGGCCTTCCTCAACTGGAGGAGTCTCTTTAGCTCTGAGCTCGTATCCTTTTCACTCCGGACCTGTTTCTTTGGCAATCTTAGCTCACGCTCTTATCTTCTCGTAGACGTAGATCCCATCGAGAAAGATGCGCTGGTCCTTGCGCTTTACCTTCGTGGCCTGCTCCAAGTTGGCGGCTGTCTGACCAACGTCCTCGCCCGAAACTCCTTTGATGATGATGTCATCCCCTTCGATGGCAACCTTGCAATCTCCGAGGATCTTCGACGTCCTCGAACTCCGCTCACCCATGAAGTTCTCTATGACTATGGTGTCTCCCTTCACTCTCACCGTGACGGGGAAGTGCGCGAATACCACCTTGAGCTTGTAAGTGAACCCCTTCGTTACTCCGTGAATCATGTTCCTGATCAGCGATGTGGCTGTGTTGGCCGTCACGACGTCCCTCTTCTTCTTTGTGTACGGGGTTATCTGGACTTTGCTCTTCTCGACCTTCACGTTCACAGGGATCCTCCAGAGGTTCTTTGCGACTGACCCTAGCGGACCAGTAATCTTGAGAGTCCTACCTTCCAACGTGCCCTTCACTCCCTCGGGCAGGTCTAGCTCGTGGAGATGTTCGTCAGTAGATGAAACCAAGCAACCTCCCTCCCATGTTCTTCTCCTGAGCTTCCGTGTGCGAGACTACGCCCGCCGGTGTTGAGACGATGAGTATTCCGACTCCGACCGCAGGGAGATACCTGCTCTCCCACTTGGGGAAGTCCTTGGCCTTGACCGGGAATCTGGGGGTGATGGACCTGCATCTGTTTATCCTCCCAAGTAGCTGGACGCGGAGCTTCCCTGCGACTCCGTCGTCTATGAACTCGAACTCTCCGATATACCTCCTCTTCTGTAGGACCCGCATGACCTCGCTGGAGAGCTTCGAGGCGGGGATGATCGTGCACTCCTTCTTGTGCCGCATCTCTGAGTTCTGAAGAGAAGCGAAGAGGTTTCCAAGGATGTTTATCGCTGCCATCTTCTCACCTAGTCGTACTTCCTGAAGCCGAGCTTGCCGGCTACCTCTCTGAAGCACTGTCTACAGAGGAGGAGGTCGTAACTCCTGATGACGGCTCCGTACTGCCCGCATCTTCTGCAGAACCTCGTTGACTTGCCGTATTTTCTCGCCTTTGGGTGCCTCTCCTTCACTCGACTTTCACCCCGAACTCTTTTTTGAAGAACTCTATCGATTCCGCCTTCTTCACTCGCTGCCCCTTCCCCACCCTCGAGCGCCTGCGTACTCGGGCCGCTACTCTGTACCCTGGTCGTGTCAGCAGGACGGACACGTTCATCCCGAAGATTCCGATGTCAGGGTCGTACTTTACCCCTGGAATCTCAATGTGCTCTTTGATTCCGAAGGAGATGCTCCCCATGTCGTCGAAGCACGACTGCGCGAGCTTGTTGTCTCTCGCAACGAGTAGCTTGCTTATCAGCTCTTTCGTCTTCTCTCCCCTGACGGTGACCACCAGGCCGATCGGTTCTCCTCTGTGAATGCCAAAGTCCCTGATGCTCTTCTTGGCTCTTCTCTGGCTTGGACTCTGGCCGGTGAGCTGCTCCAGAACCTTCTTCGCCCGCTCTATCGCTTCTCCCGACTTGCCCACGCCCATGTTGAGTACGACCTTTGCGGTCGTTATCCTCCTCATTGGATTCTCGAGGACCTGGCTCATCTGTTCGGCGTCACTCCAATAATCGGCTTGTCGGTCCCAACCGGTAGAATCAGTCGGGAAGGAAGCTCCGTCTCTCCCCCGGGCAGGGAAATCTCGACCATCCTCTCCCTAGTTATAGAACCCTTCTTGACTTCGATGATCTTGCCGAGTTGACCTGCTCTCTCCCCAGAGATCACGAGCCCTAGCGACCCTTTTGCCAGCTTGAAGCTGACCACGACGCTCTGCTCCGGTACTCTGAGAACGACGGTGTCGCCTGGCGAGAGATTGAGTGAATCACTCAGCAGAGACCTGCCGTCGTGAAGACCGTACTGGATCACTCCGCCTTTAACTTTCAACTTCCGCCTGATACTGCAGAGCTTCAGCTTCGCCTCCTCTCCGCTTACCTTCGTGACCTTCAGTCCGTCTGGTGATGGGATGAATCTGTAGGCCTGTTTCTCCTTAGGTACCTCGACGACGTTGAACAGACCCACGGGGAAGGAGGGTGAGTGCCTGACCCTCCCGTCGACCAGCACTTCGCCGAGAGTGAGCACGTGTCTGACCTCGCGGGCATCTTTCACCATCCCGAGGATATCTCTGATCACGAGCCCGAGAGGGTAGGAGTACGCGGTCGCGTAGGGACCCGGCGAGGGCTTCCACGCGAACCTTGCCCCCTTTCTTCCGATGTCCCACTGCCTCGGCGCCGAGAGCCTCTTCATCCTGTTGCTGCCGCCCTTCTTCGCCATCTGCTCTCACTCGGCCTCCAACTTCTTCTTCCTCAGCTTGTCGTCAACAATTGTGATTGTGAGAACGACCTTCGAAGAATCGATTGGAACGTTGGCTGTCTTACCTCCCTTGATCTTCTCTCTCGTGACCCCCTCAACGTTGAGTTTTCCGTTCTCTCCGTCGACCTTTGTAACTTTCCCTTCGATTCCCTTGTACTCGCCTCGTACGATCTTCACCGAATCACCAACTCTCGGGCGCAGCGAGCGCCTCTTGTACTTCTGGCGAAGGTCCTCTGAAAGGGTTGAGCCGAACTTCATTGCGATCATCTAGACTATTATCGACGCGAGGTTGGCTATCCTCGGCCAACGCTCTGCCGCCTCGCCCGCTACTGGCCCCTTGATATCGGTACCCTTCAGCTCTCCCTCAGGAGTAACTAGCACAGCCGCATTGTCCTCGAAGGAGATGCGCAGTCCGCTCAGTCTCCTGACGGGGTACTTTTGACGAATGATCACTGCTCCGAAGGTCTGCTTCCTGAGGTCTGGGGGCCCCCTCTTGACCACGCACACCACATGGTCGCCGACGGACGCGGCGGGGACCCTCTTCAGCCTGCTCTTGGCCCTTGTGACCTGAATTACCCTGAGAGTCTTGGCTCCGGTGTTATCGGCACAGTTGATCACCGCGTTGAGTGGTATCGCCCTCGTGATGTAGGTCTTGAACTCTTCGACCCCCTTGGCAGAAACGGCTCTCGACTTCGTCGACACTGCTACTCAGCCCTCCTCGCCTGAACGACGACAAATGAGACGCTCTTGGTCAGCGGTCTACACTCGCCGATGGTGGCCGTGTCTCCCTCCTTCAGCTCAATGCACGGAGGAAGGTGTGCGGGGAACTTGCTCCTCCTCCTCTCATACCTGTTGTACTTCGGTATGTTGAGGAGGTACTCCCTCTGCACGACAACGGTCTGTCTGCTGGAGAGTGAGACGACCTTACCCGTGAGTATCCTCCCCCTGACCTTAAGGTTGCCGTGGAAGGGGCACCGAATGTCGTCGCATGTTCTTCTTGGAGGAGTCACGTTCAGTCCCGCAGTGCTCAATAGCGGGACCCCCTCGCCAGCCGCTCCTCGAGCCTTCCAACCATCTCGTCGCAGAGTAAGACCTCGCCGCTCCCCTCGAGCAGAATCGCCGAACCGCTCTTTGGAACGGAGATCAATCTTCCCCCTCTCTCGAGCTGAATAATTTTCATGCTCTCACTGACGAATCTTCCTCTCAGTCCCTTTATCGAGGGGTCGGTACACTGGAGAACTGTCACATCCTCTCCGAACGCCAGCCTCATTCAGCGACTCCCTTCTGTTTCATGACGGTGAGGACTCTGGCGATGCTCTTTCTCGCCCTCCTGATCTTACCGGAGTTCTTCTGTATCATTCCCCTCGCTGCAGTAGTCTTCAGCTTGGACAGCTCTCCCCTTAGCTCGAAGAGTCTGTCTCGAAGCTGCTCAGGATCCAGCTCCCTCAGCGCCCTTGTCTTGACCTGCGGCAATCTGCTCCACTTTTTCTTCCTTCTTCTCTTCCGTCTTCACTTCGGCAGCCCGCTCCGACCCCTCCTTCAGTTCGATGTCGGGAGGAACTGCATCCTTGATGGCAATCTTCACCTTGATTCCGTAAAGTCCAAGCTTTAGGAGAACGTCCGTGTTGGCCTCCCTGACGATTCTGAGGGAGGTCTCACCGCTCTTAGGGACTATTCCTTGGCGGTACTTCTCCTTATGCGACCTGTCACTCCTCAACTTTCCTGCAACTGAGATTTCACAGCCCATGGCTCCCGCTTCCATGATCTGGTTCATCGTCCATGTGGCGGCCCTCCTGAATGCTGTGCCTCTCGCCACTATTTGGGCAGTTCTGACTGCCATAATCCTTGGATTGAGCTCGGGCGATTGAACTTCGGACACGGCTATCTGCGGATTCGGGAAACCAAATTTCTCCGCGACTCTGTCCGTCAGGTCCTTTATCCCAGTGCCCCTCCTCCCTATCGCGAGGCCGGGTCGCGTGACAAAGACCGTGATACGCGTGCCTACTGGGTTCTTCTGAATGTCTACCCCTGCATAACCCGCATCCTTCAGCTGACCCGCAAGAAATTCGTCAAGGTCGGAGAAGGTCCGGTTCATAATCAAAATACTCTTTATGGCGCTTCTCTGAACTGTCGACACCCGAATTCAAACCTCTTGTCCCGCTAGCTCGATATGGACGAGGGTGTGGAAGTTGGGACTGCTTCTCCCGTAGGCCCTTTGCACGTAATCTTTGATCTGTCTTCCCCTGTGAGCAGCCGCGTGAATGATTTGAACCCTCTCCGGGTCGAACCCTTTGAACTCGCAATTGCTCTGAAGGTTTCTGACCACGGCGAGTATCTGTTTTGCTGCCTTGACGGGATACGAGCCCGTCGGAAAGCCGGCAAGCTCGCTCCTGTGCCCCACCTTGAGCTTGTGCCTCCTGAAGGGGATTGGCGTCTTCTTCGTCTCGACCTGCTCCAAAAGCTCTATCGCCTTCGGAATCTTCATCCCCCTGATCTTCCCACAGATTTCCCTAGCCGCCTTCGGTGAGATGTTGACCTCGCGCCCACTAGCCCGAGCTTGTAGAGTGGGGTCGAATCCCCGCAAACTGTAACCGAATTCTGGCAACTAGTTGCGCCGTAGCCCACCACCGACCTTCGAACTGAATAAATACTTTGTGAGACGCAAGAAAGCAAACCCTAGCCGGCTGTTGGAGGAGAAGCGAGCAAAAGGAAGAGATATGCATTAACACTTCAACTTTTAATCCCATAAGAAACTGGGGTAAAGACCACAAAATGACCGAGAGATACTCGTACGATGTGGTAATCGTTGGTGGGGGCGCTGCTGGGCTTAGGGCGGCGATAGCGGCAGCAAGCCACAGCGACAAGCTTAGTGTTGCAGTTATTTCAAAAGTCTACCCGATGAGGAGTCACACTGTATCTGCGGAAGGGGGGACAGCTTCGGTACTCAAGGAATATGATTCTTTTGAGCTTCACGCGTCGGATACGATTAAGGGTGGTGACTATTTGGCCGATCAGGATGCCGTAGAGGCTTTTGTGAAAGAGGCACCATCCGAGATTATACAGCTTGAGCATTGGGGTTGTCCTTGGAGCAGGGAGCCTGATGGAAAGCTGGCAGTCAGAGCTTTCGGAGGGATGAGTGTAAAGAGGACCGTCTTTGCAGCGGACAAGACTGGCTTCCATATGCTCCACACCCTGTTTCAACACTCCCTGAGGTATCCCAATATCATCAGGTTGGACGAATGGTTCGTCAGTTCGCTAATCATGGAGGATGGAATGGTGAAAGGTTTAGTCGCCCTGGATTTGAGGACTCGCGAGCTTGCTTTCATAGCCAGCAGGGCTGTTATAATGGCCACGGGAGGTGCTGGGCGAATCTTTCAATTCACAACGAATGCGGTCATAAAGACCGGAGATGGGATGGCCATGGCTTACAGGGCAGGAGCCCCTCTAAAAGACATGGAGTTCATACAGTTTCATCCTACTGCCCTGCCCGGAAGTGGAATCTTGATAACAGAGGCCTCGCGTGGTGAGGGAGGCTACTTAATCAACAAGGACCAGGAACGCTTTCTGAAGCGATACACTCCTGAAAAGATGGAGTTGGGTCCACGAGACATACTCTCTCGCGCGTTGATCACTGAGATACGCGAGGGGAGGGGATACGAGGGTCCCTTTGGTAGCTATGTGCTCTTGGATCTTCGCCACCTGGGCGAGGAATTGATCGACAGGAAGCTCCCGTTTGTGAGAGAGTTGGCGCGAAATTACGCTGGAATCGACCCGGTGCATGAACCGATACCTGTTAGACCAGCTGTTCATTACACGATGGGTGGCATTCACACGGATGTACTAGGCAGAACTCCTGTAGCAGGACTGTATGCCTGCGGAGAGGCAGCCTGTGTTTCCATAAACGGAGCAAACAGGCTCGGCTCAAATTCACTCTCAGAGTGTTTGGTCTTTGGACGAGCGGCCGGTGTAGATGCAGCCACCTTCGCGCTATCGAAAAAGGGGCAGGGCGAAATTGAGGATAGTAACCTCCTTAATCCAGTAGGAGAGTACCTGCGCATTGATGAGGAAAAGATATACGGTCTCTTAAAAAGGGAAGGAGGAGGAGAGAGGTTGTCAGACTTGAGGAGTCATCTTCAATCTATCATGGATACTAATGTAGGTATCTTCAGAGACAGCTCTGGACTTCAAGAAGCTAGGAGGCAGATTCGTGAATTGAGGACCGGCCTCCAGCGCGCAGCGATTGACGACAAGGGAACGGTCTACAACACTGAGGTGATTGAAGCCTTTGAGCTAGGGTTCATGCTTGATGTTGCCGATGCGATAGCCTACTCAGCCCTTATCCGCGAAGAGTCACGTGGTGCACACTATCGGACAGATTTCCCCAAGCGTGATGACAAGAACTTTCTCTTCCATCAGCTCAGTTACTATTCACCAGGAGGACCGGTCATAAAGCATCTAAGTGTTAGCATCACGAAGTGGCAACCAGCGGAGAGGAAATACTAAGATGCAGAAAGCCACAGAGACGATCAATATCAGGGTAAAGAGGTATCTGCCCGAGAATGAACCTAGAAATTTCTACCAGAAGTATGAGGTCAAGTATTTTCCAAAGATGTTCGTGCTCGATGCATTAAATTATGTGAGGGACCGCTTGGACGGCACACTAGCTTATCGGTGGTCCTGCAGAATGGGCGTATGCGGGAGTTGCGGGGCTCTGGTTAACGGAATACCAAGACTGACATGCGCGACTCCCCTCTCCGCTCTTGGGAAGGGCGTGACAATTGAGCCGCTGCACAACTTCCCAATCATAAAGGATCTCGTTGTAGACCTAGGTGATTTCATGGAGAAGCTTGGTAGGATAAAGCCATGGATCATCAGAGAGAGGGATAGAGTCATCGAAGAAGGCGAATACGAGCAGAAGCCAGCGGAGTTGGAGTTGTACAGCCAATTCAGCGCGTGCATTAACTGTATGCTATGCTACGCAGCCTGCCCAGTCTATGCTGGTGACGTGGATTTCATCGGACCTGCCGCATCCGCGCTAGGCTACAGGTACAACCTAGACTCGCGTGATGAAGGGGCCGAGAAGAGGCTAGAGGTATTAACGGAGGGTGCAGGAATCTTCGACTGCACCTTTGTGGGAGAATGCTCCGTAGTTTGTCCGAAGAGCGTTGATCCAGCGCTTGCGATTCAAAGGCTCAAGATAGACAGCGCGCTAACCAGTCTCAAGTCGATCTTGAAGCGGGAGAAATCATGAACATCGCAGAACCAAGCAGGTTCTGGTGGCTGCGTAGGTTGAAGTACATCGCGATATTTCTAAGGGAATTAAGCTCTGTATTCATCCTTGCTTATGTGCTGTTCTATCTTCAGATTCTATCCCAACTTCGTGGTGGAAGAACGGATCTGCTCACTCAGTTTGGCACCGCACCCTTTCTATTTCTCAGTCTTGTGATGCTGGCTTTCAGTCTCTATCACTCAATCACCTGGTTCATCCTACTGCCAAAGGTTCAGCCCATAAGGCTTGGAAATCTTACTTTACGTGGCGGTCCGGCCCTTCTGATCAACCTAGTCATCCTATTCTTTGCATCATGGCTCGTAGGCTTCCTCGTCTTCGGGATTCCCCTCCCATTCGGCTCGAGGTGATCCTTTGAAATCTAAAGAAGCACTCTTCGAAGCGATAGACTGGGGTATTTTCTCAATTGGCGGTGTAATAGCATCCTTCCTCCTACCGGCCAATATTATCATAACCCTGGTCCTTCTGAAGCCTATTCCCGACGGGCTCCTATCTTCGTTTCCAGTAATCCCTCTCACTGACTTATACTTATTTCTCGTCCTCGGAGGGGCAGCTTGGCATGCAATTCATAGAATTCGCTTTATACTCTTTGGGTTCGGCTTGTCACATCATAGAGGCATAGTGAGGGCGATAACAACAATCGCTCTAGCTCTGATCTTAGGCTGGGCCTTCGAAGTCTTACTCTTGCTTTAGATTATTTTGTAAGGGTGCACGGAACTCCGATGAGAAGAATGATCAAGCTATTCTTGGTGCCTCAGGAATCTTGCCCATCTTCAAGCTTGGCGCCCAAGTAGCTGTAGGTGCCGGTCTTCAGTACCTTCATCGAGAGGAGCGCGCACTTCACCCTCGCAGGACCTAGGTCGCGAGTCCCGAGAAGTTTGAAGATGTCTTCCTTTGAGAGCTCCTTGACCCATTCGAGCGGCTTACCCTTCGCGAATTCGGTGAGCATCGAAGCAGAGGCTTGGCTAATGGCGCATCCCTTGCCGGTGAACTTGATCTCGCCAATCTTCTTCTCCGGAGTGACTCTAACCTGAATTTCAATCTCGTCTCCACAGAGCGGGTTTGAATCCCTCGCGGAGATGTCATGAGGCTCCACCTTACCGAAGTTCCTCGGGTTCCTGTAGTAGTCCAGGATCAGCTCTCGGTAGATCTCGCTGCTCATGCTTCGAACATCCTCTTGGCCTTCTTCAGCCCTCCAACGAGAGCGTCTACGTCGTCGTATGAGTTGTATAAGTAGAAGCTCGCCCTGTTGGTAGCCGTCACATCAAGCCTCTCCATGAGCGGCTGCGCGCAGTGGTGTCCCGAGCGAATCGCCACCCCTTCCTCATCCAGTATCGAGGCCATATCATGAGGGTGAATCCCCTCTACGTTGAACGAGAGCACGCCTCCCCTCCTCGCAGCGTCTCTTGGGCCGTAAATCGTCAATCCGCCGACCTTTTCAGTCTCCTCTGTAGCGTACTTCAACAGTTCGACCTCGTGGTCCCGCACCTTCTGCATTCCGACCGATGAAAGGTAGTCGATTGCCACTCCGAGCCCCACAGCGTCGGCGAAGTTGGTCGTCCCTGCTTCGAACTTGTATGGAACGTCATTCCACTTCGCACCCGTCAGGTGCACCTCCTTGATCATGTCCCCGCCGCCCTGGAAAGGCTCCATGTCCTCAAGCAACGCCTTCCTCCCGTAGAGAACTCCTATCCCCGTTGGACCGAGCATCTTGTGTCCTGAGAACGCGAGAAAGTCACATCCGATCTGGCTCACGTCTACTGGCATGTGCGGCACCGACTGGGCCGCGTCCACAAGGGTCGTGGCGCCAGCCTTTCTCGCCTTGCGAACAAGCATCGCCGCGTCGTTGATGGTCCCGAGGACGTTCGAGCAATGCGTGAACGCAACGAGCTTCGGGGAATCATTCATCGCTCGCTCAAACTCAACCATATTCAATATGCCGTCCTCGTCCAAATCGACGTACTTGACCTTCGCATGCGTCTTCTGCGCGACGAGCTGCCACGGAACGATGTTACTGTGATGCTCCATCTTAGTGAGGACGACAAGATCGTCCTTCTTCATTCGCTCCTCGGCCCAAGCGAATCGGACAAGGTTAATCGACTCGGTCGTCCCTCTAGTGAAGATGACCTCTTCGCTCTTGCATTTGATGAAGGCCTGCGGGGCTTCTGGGTTGTCGCGGCGTTATCCAGGTAGACGAGTCTCTTCCCGTTCACTTTTCTCTTCAGGATGGGGAAGTCTGCCCTTACTTTCTCCACGTCCAGCAGTTGCGACTTCAACAAAAGCAATCACCCATGGGGCTAGACCTCAACAAAAACTGAATCTCCTTCTATTTTAACGTTGAAACGCTGCAGTGGCTCTGCTGCAGGCGGGTTGAAGACCTCGCCGGTCCTGA